>DXEQ01000091.1 GCA_019114885.1 Candidatus Anaerobutyricum stercoripullorum | reverse complement strand
AGGATAGAAACGATCTCTCCGTCTTCAATATTCAGATTGATATCATGTAAAATGGTAACTCCGTCGTATGACTTTTTCAGATTTTTGATTTCAAGCATAACTTTCTCCTTTTTTCATCATCCAAACTCCCTGTCTGACCCGGCCTGCTCTCTTTTCATAGGCAGACTGTCCGCCTGCCGGGTCTGCTCCGCGAAACAACCGCATGATAACACGGGAACAAAATGTCTTTCTATCATTTTTCGGAAAAAGTTTTGTAAAAGAAAAGCAAAAAATCTGTAGAAATTCTACAGATTTTATATGAAGAAATGTGTAATTTTTGTACAAAATACTCAGAAACCTTTTTCTTTCTTAAGAAAAAGCAATCCTCTCCGTCGGCGTCATCAGTCATCATCCTGTGATGGATACGCCTGCTTGCTGATAATCTTGCTGCTCCGGTCCAGTATCTTTGTGTACCTGTCATAATCGCTGAGCAGGACGCCCGTATAGATCATATCCACCACCGCCAGTTGGGACACCCGGGAAAAGATGGCGTCGCCATACAGAAAATGCTGGTTGCTGGTCACAAGAACGATATCCGCGTATTTCTCCAGCAAAGTATTCTCAAAGTTGGTGATGGCAATGGTCTTTGCCCCGGCCTTTTTCGCGATCCGCATGGCGTCCACGGTACTGATGGAGCACCCGGAATAAGAGATGCCGATGGCCAGATCTCCCTTTTCCATGCTGGCGGCGCTGACATTCTGAAGGTAATAGTCAGAATAGGAGCAGCAGTTGATACCCAGATACGCCAGCTTTGTGACCAGATCACTGGCCGTGCAGGCCGAGTTCTCCACATAATACACCGCGATCTTTCTGGCTTTTGTGATTGCCGTCACTGCCTTTTCCAGTTCCGCCGCCGACAGATTCTTCAAGGTGTCTTTTAGCTGACCGATGGAAGTGCCGATGAGCTTTGCCGGCAGCTCCGATATGGTATCTCCCTCCATGACAGTGGAACCGTAAAGAAAATACCCGTTTTCCTTCTCCTCCGGCTCTTTCTGCGCCAGCACATACCGGAAATCTTTAAAACCTTTGTAGCCCAGCGCCCGAAGGAAACGAAGTACTGTGGGCTGACTGACATTGGCCCCGGCGGCAAACTGTTCCAGCGTCAGTGTTCTGCCGTCCCCCTCATACTGCAGCAGATAATCCGCCGCACGTTTTTCCGACTTTCTCAGATCTGCATACTTCTCTCGAAGGATCAATTCCAGTTTCTCGTTCATAGGGTCCTCCTGCCCTTATTTATTCTGCCCGGTTCGGGCATGGTTCTCTCTTTTTGGTTGTTGTAGTTTTTCTACATTTTTTCTCTTTTTCCTGTCAGGTAATTCTTCTACATTGCCATACAAAAGCTTCTCTCCACAAAAGAAGAAGGCCGCCCTATAAAGGACGAACTTTATAGGGCAGCCCCGTCAAAATATATTATTTGTTGTTGTGATCTACGGTCTTATGTACGATCTCACGCATCTGCGGCCATGTCTCCATGTAGCGCTCCATGTAGAACTGGTACTCTTTATGTGCTTCCATGTCCGGGATATACTCTTTGTCCACACGAACCATGCTGTCAGCAGCGTCCGCGAAGCTTGGATATACGCCGATACCGGTTGCAGCGATGATACAGTCACCCAGGCAGCCTGCGCTCTGGTTCTCAACAGTGGTGTACATCGGCACGCCGATGATGTCCGCATGCATCTGCATCCAGAAATCAGACAGTGCCAGACCACCGCAGGCATAGATTTCTTTTACATCATAGCCAGCCTCTTTCATGCTGACGATACAGTGGTTTGCGCCGTAGGCAACGCCTTCATAGATGGCTCTTGCCAGATGAGCGGTGCTTGTTCCGATGGAAAGACCCCAGAACATACCACGGGCCTTGGAATCAGAATAAGGAGCACGGTTACCCTGGAAGTAGTCCATCATTACAAGACCGCCACAGCCGATTGGCACGGTTTTTGCCTTCTCTGTGATGTAATCGTAGATATTCATGTCTTTGTTCATGGCTTCCTGTGCCCAGGTACCCGGAAGCAGGTTGTTTCTGAACCAGGTCAGGATGGATCCGGCTGCAGTCTGGCCGCCTTCCAGAAGGCTGGTTCCCTCATACATACAGTTCGGATAGGTTCCGTTTACGCCTGTCACATGGAAGTCCTTCTCGGACAGACCGAGAAGACAGGTGGAAGTTCCGCCGATCAGCGTCATACCGTTCGGACGTACGCCGCCAACGCCAAACATACATGCGTTACAGTCCGCAGTACCTTCCACAACGACGGTCTTTGTGCTCAGTCCGAAGATCTGCGCTGCCTCACGGCTGACATTGCCGATCACTTCTCCAACCCGATAGATATCTTTCGGGAACTTGTCGATCACGTCATCCAGACCCACTGCGTTATAGAAATCTACCGGATATCCGCCGTTCTTGTCATCGTAGTTCCAGCGGAAAGCAGCGATGGACATACAAACGGACTTCTTGCCGGTGAGCTTCCAGTTCAGCCAGTCCTCAAACTCCATGATCGTCTTGGTCTTCGCCCAGTTCTCCGGCTCATGCTTCTTCACCCACATACACTTCGGAACCATGGTGTCGGCACGGAAGCTTGGTTTATAGAATCTGGTCGCCTCGTAATCGTCACGGATCTCATCGATGAAGGAGGCCTCTTCTGTGGCACGAACGTCCATCCAGAGGATCGGCGGACGAACGGATTCATCATCTTCTCCTAAATAAACGAGGGTATTGGTGGTGGCGTCACAGGTGATCGCTGCGATACTGTCCGGTCCGATACCGGCCTTTTTGATACACTCAGGAATTGCCTTGGTAAGAGCTGCCCACCAGCCCTTGTCATCCTGCTCTGCCCATCCGTTCTTCGGATAGGTGGTCTCATACTCTTCAATATGATACGCACGGTTCTGTCCGCGATAATCATAAAGCGCAACACGCACGCTGCCTGTACCTGCATCAATACCCATTAAATATTTTGACATTGTTTAACTCCCTTCTCCATATTGATCATATATGATATCCCCTCCGCCGGTGAAAAGCCATAACACCGGACAGAGGAGAAAACCGGTTCTTATGTATAAATGTATATCGCCCCTGCTATTCTTCGTTCTCGAAATCGATGATCCGCTGCACTTTGTCTTTGGAACGGCAGTTCGGATCATAAGTGCAGGACAGATATTCTTTCAGCAGGCATTTAGCCAGCTCGATACCGATCACCTGGGACCCCATGGTCACGATATTGGCATGGTTGGAAAGCTCGGCTCTCTGTGCCTGATAAACGTCGTGGATGCAGGCAGCATAAGCGCCCTTTACCTTGTTGGCGGCGATGGAGACACCGATACCGGTTCCACATAACAGCACACCTCTGTCGAACTCTCCGGCTGCCACTGCTTTGGCACACTTGAAAGCCACGTTGGCATAGATTGGGTCGTCGCTTCCAAAATCTGTCACTTCGTGTCCCAGTCCCTTAACGTATTCCATCAGCTGCAGCTTAAAATCTGTCGCGTTCGGATCACATCCAAATACAATCTTCATTGTGTTTTCTCCTTTCTTCTACGATTGGGTCATGACAGGAACATCATGACCCTTCATGGTTATAAGTATATCACACATTGGTGATATTGCACAAGAATTATAAATATTTTCGCATTTCTTTCAGCGAATCGTAAATACAGGTCGGTTCCACATCGGACTCTGCCACCGTCTGCATGTCTGCTTCTCCGGTGAGTACCAGGAAACCTTTCGCCCCGTTATTGACGCCGGTAGCCACATCCGTATAGAGACGATCGCCCACAAAAGCCATCTCCTCCGGCTTATATCCGGTGATCTCCGCCACCATCTCCACGGTCTCTTTCCATGGCTTGCCGAGGAAACGCGGTTTTACTCCGGTGGAATCCGTGATCAGACTGCACATGGCGCCGCAGTCCGGCATAAAACCGTACTCTGTCGGACAGTTGGTATCCATGTGTGTGGCGATAAACGGAACACCGTTGCGCACATAGTGGCAGATGCGGTCCAGCTTCTCATAGGTAAGCGTCGTATCAAAACTCTGTACGGCCACGTCAGGATCTTCTTTTACGAGGTTGATTCCTTTTGCCTTCCAGTTCTCCTCCAGAACAGGGGTTCCGTTCAGATACACTCTGGCTCCCGGATAATTCACCTTGAGGAATTCCGCACAGACGTCGCCTGCTGTCACAACCTTGCTCTCGTCCACATCTAACCCCAGCTTATGCAGCTTCTCCACATAAACAGACGGAACGCGGGAGGCATTATTAGTAAAGAAAATGTAATCCCGGTCCTCAGACGCTTCCACATCGTGGATAAAATCCAGAGAACCGTCGATCATCTGATCTCCCAGATATACGGTGCCGTCCATATCGAGGACGAATAACTTGACACCGTTGAGCGCTTCTTCTTTTTTCAGCATACATGTACCTCTCATTTCTTCTTTCAGGGCCCGCATCGCGGGTCCTGGTGCGGGACTTAGCTCAGCGTCTGCTGATATCTCCCCACCTGATCTGTGATCATCCGTAAATCTCTTTCGTAATCTTCTCCGCGATCTCTTCCAGACGACCCTTATCCTTAGCAAACTGCAGGATGGAATATCTCGGACGAACCGTGTAACCTTTCAGGAGGCTCTGGCGGAACAGTTCTCTGTCGATACCGATTTCCTTCGGGCTGGTCGGAGCGCCGCCCTTTTCCAGCAGGGCCTTGATCTCATCGGCGGACGGACAAAGCTCCTTTGTTCCCTCCGGAAGAATATCCTCTAATTCTTCAAAGAAACGTGCGATCACAGGAGTTGCCACACCAACCTGGATACCGTGGTGGTTCGGATTCAGTCCTCTGGCAATGTAATCCATCTCCCAGAAATGAGAGAGCATATGCTCCGCTCCGGAAGCCGGACGGGAGATATTGACAAGAGCCATGGCAACGCCGGTGAGCGTCAGCGCTTCCAGAAGAGCTCCCAGAGACTCCGCGTCTCTCGTCTTCAATCCTGCGGCCTTGTCAAAACATTTATCCAGCGCTCTCTGTACCAGAGTCACGCAGGTATCACAGCGGTAATCACCGTTGGCCTTCACAGACAGATCCCAGTCCGCGATGGCGGTGATCTTGCCGATCACATCACCGTAACCTGCCTGGATCAGATCCTGCGGCGCTGTCTGTAAGATATCGGTATCTCCGATCAGACCGTATGTAAGGTGTGCCTGCGGAGAATATTTATATCCATGAGAAATGATCGGAGCGCCGTCAGCCACATATCCGTCCATGGAAGGCGCTGTAGCCACGATGATATACGGAAGTCCGGTACGAGATGTGACGAACTTCACGGAGTCATTGATGACGCCGGAGCCGACAGCCACCATCAGCTTCGTGTCCAGATCCTGTTCCTGAAGGATTCTTCCGAGGGTCTTCTCATCCGGGATCAGGATGTCGTCACCGGTATCAAAGAGAAGCTCTTTTACATTAAAGCCGTCCGCCTTCAGCAGCTCCACAGCCTTCTTGCCGGCCACTTCATAGGTGTGGTTGTCAAATACCACCAGAATCTTGCCGTCCTTGAACGGAGCCGCCATCTTCGGAAGCACCTCGATGGCTCCCTTGCGAATCTCCATGTCGTGAACGCTGAAACTGTGGTGACGTCCACAGGAGCAGTCGAACTCGGTCCGCGGCATCTCATTGATACTCATGTTAAGAATTTCATTCATGATCAGTTACCTCCTTTAAGTCATGTGGGGCATCTTCGCAGGCCAGCCTTCTGGCACACGCGATGTCCGTGATCAATATGTTAATGTATCGCCCTCTGACAGCACCCAGTATGGCGGCAAGCTTATCAAGGCCCCCCGCGACACCAATGGAATAAGGGATATCCCGCAGCCGGTGTATGTCAATACCGATAACATTATTATCCTTCTGAAACGGAGAAGTATCTCCTTCTATATTATAAAACTGCATACAGATGTCTCCCACGGCATCTCTCTCCCGCAGAGACTCCTTCTCATTGTCCTTGAAATATCCGGTCGCCATGATGGAGGATTGTTCATCATATGGCCAGCCGATTCCCACCAGAGCCATGTCCAGCTTCTTTGCAAAACGCAGCGCCTCCGCCAGGCTCTCCTCCTTCATAAACTGTTCCCGTATCTTCTCCCCCGATACCCGGGCCGGCGCGTGCAGCGGCACAAATGTACCGTCATAGATATAAGCCAGTGTCTCTGCCAGATTATTGGCATGCAGGTCCATCCGAAGCTGTCCCATGCCGCCGATCAGCGGGACAAAAGTCACATTCTCCGCAGCCGGATGATTGATATGGGCAACCACCTGGTAAAGTGTTGATCCCATGGACAGGCCCACGACATTGCCATCCCGGATCGTATTCTCCACGTACTGTCCCGCAGCCATTCCAAGCAGATCCTTCTGCTCTTCCGGGTCTTCCACGGAATCTACGATCAGGACCTCCCGCAGTCCGTACATTGTCTCCAGCTTCCGCTCCATCTCCCAGTACTTGATCAGATTCAGATTGGAGACAGAGATCTGTACAATCCCCCGGTCTCTCGCTGAGGATAACAGCCGGGAAACCGTCGGCCGCGACAGCCCCAGCAGGGAAGCGATCTGCAGCTGGCTGACATCCTGGTTATAATACAGATCGCACACTTTGGTCATCAGGCGGACGTCATCCACGATCTTTCTCATCCGCACCCCTCCTTTGTCCTGATTATACGTCAGCACAAAGATAATGTCAACAAAAACCAATGATTATTTTATCATTTTTTCAATATTTTCTTTTTAT
>DXEQ01000090.1 GCA_019114885.1 Candidatus Anaerobutyricum stercoripullorum | reverse complement strand
GAAAATAGTAAGATAAAAGATAATAACAGCAAACTATTTTTTAAAGGAACGGAGACAAGTTCATGATTGATAAAATAATCATTCGCGGAGCGAAGGTACATAATCTGAAAAATATTGATGTGGAGGTTCCGCTGCATAAGATTGTGGGGATTGCCGGGGTATCCGGTTCCGGCAAGTCCTCGCTGGCGCTGGGGGTATTGTATGCGGAAGGTTCCCGCAGGTATCTGGATTCGCTTTCCACGTACACGAGGCGGAGGATGACTCAGGCGGCGAAGGCGCAGGTGGATGAGGTGCTGCATGTGCCGGCGGCGCTGGCGCTTCACCAGCGGCCGGGGATTCCCGGTATACGAAGTACTTTTGGCACGGGGACGGAACTGTTAAACAGCTTGCGGCTGATGTTTTCAAGGCTTGCCAGTCACCGCTGTCCCAATGGGCATTATCATGAGCCGACGCTGGCGGTGGCGGCGGAGAAAGAGTTGATCTGCCCGGTATGCGGCGTCTCCTTTTTTGCGCCGACAGCAGAGGAACTGGCTTTTAACAGTCAGGGGGCCTGCCCGGAATGTGACGGAACGGGAACTGTGTGGACGGTGGATAAAAGCACGCTGGTGCCGGACGAATCGCTTTCTATTGACGAGGGAGCGGTAGCGCCATGGAAGAGTCTCATGTGGTCTTTGATGACGGATGTCTGCCGTGCCATGGGGGTCCGGACGGACGTACCCTTCCGGGAACTGACGGAAGAGGAAAAGAATATTGTATACAATGGCCCTGCGGAGAAGAAACACATTTTCTATATGCCAAAAAACGCGGAGCAGGGAACGGAGCTGGATTTTACATACTTTAACGCCACTTACACGGTAGAAAATGCACTGGCAAAGGTCAAGGATGAGAAGGGCATGAAGCGGGTGGAGAAGTTTTTAAAACAGGCGCCCTGTCCCAAATGTCACGGCACTCGTCTTTCTGAGAAGGCCCGGGCGCCGAAGCTCGGCGGTCTGTCGCTGGATGAAGTCTGCAAGATGACGCTGTCAGAGGTAACGGGGTGGGTAAGAGATGTGCCTGCTTCGCTGCCGGAGGAAATGCGTCCTATGGCGGAGAGCATCTGCGAGTCCTTCGACACAGCGGCCAGACGGCTTCTGGATCTGGGTCTTGGCTATCTGTCTCTCGACCGTGCCGCCTCCACCTTGTCGACGGGAGAGCGGCAGCGGATGCAGCTGGCCCGGGCAGTCCGCAACCGGACAACGGGCGTGCTGTATGTCCTTGACGAACCATCCATCGGTCTGCACCCGGCCAATATCGTGGGTCTTACCGGAGTGATGCATGATCTTGTTGCTGACGGCAACTCCGTCATTCTGGTGGACCACGATACGCAGATTCTGTCAGAGGCCGACTGGATCATTGAGATGGGGCCGGGGGCCGGTGCCGACGGCGGGCAAGTCATTGCGGAGGACACCCCATCCGCTCTCACAGAAAATGTACGATCAAAGATCGGGCCGTTTCTAAAAGAGGCTTACGTTAATAGTGCTAAAAAAACGCAGACTGATGAAAAACAGTTGACAAAAGAACCGGAGACAGTGGAAACGGCTGTCAAGCTGCAAAGAAAAGACGAAAAAGTCGTCATCGGTCCCGCGGAGAAGCAGATCAGCACAGGGATATTTGATGCGGGACATATCAATCTTGCCACCGGAGCCATTCATACGGTAAAACCGCTGAATGTATCTATTCCAAAGGGCAGATTGATCGTGGTTACGGGAGTCTCCGGTTCCGGAAAAACCACACTGATTCTGGAGAGCCTTGTTCCGGCTCTGGAGGCGATGATCCGAAAAGAAAAGCTGCCGGAGCATGTGCGAAGCATCGAAGCGGAAGGCGTGGAGCAGGTCAAACTTATTGACGCCGCTCCCATCGGTATCAACGTCCGTTCCACGGTGGCAACCTACGCCAACGTCCATGACCTGTTGCGCAAAACTTTTGCAAAGCTTCCGGAAGCAAAACAGGCAGGGTATAAGGCGGGCGATTTTTCCTACAATACGGGAAAACTGCGCTGCCCGGTCTGTGACGGAACCGGCGTGATCAGTCTGGATGTGCAATTTCTGCCCGACGTGGATATCCCCTGCCCGGAGTGCCGTGGCTCCCGCTATGCCAAAGAGGCCTATAAGATAAAGTATCATATCGCAGAGTCCGAGGTTCGACGGAAGGAGAAAAATGCGGCAGAATCCCGGCAGACGGAGAAAGCCGTGGCTGTGTCCACACAGATGAATGAAACGGCTTTTTCTCTCCCGGAACTGATGTCCATGGATGTGAATACCGCCCTTGAGGTTTGTCGCGAGATGAAGATGAAAACCGTCTGCCAGCGGTTGCAGGTGTTAAAAGAGCTGGGCCTTGGTTATCTCACTCTGGGAGAGGAGACGCCCGGGCTGTCTGGCGGGGAGGCCCAGCGATTAAAACTTGCCAGTGAGATGGGCAAAATGCAGACGGCTTCCGTCTTTGTCTTTGACGAGCCCACCATCGGCCTCCATCCGTTGGATGTGCAGACCCTTCTTCAGGTGTTCCGGACTTTGATTGCCCATGGGGCCACCGTCATCGTCATCGAACATGACCTGGACGTGATCCGCAGCGCCGACTATATCATCGATATGGGACCGGGCGGCGGAGAAGAAGGCGGCCGAATCGTGGCCGCCGGAACGCCCGAAGAGATAAAGAATACGCCGGAGAGCGTGACCGGGAGGTTTTTGTAATCCTCCTACCACAGAGGTTTTTTGGCGTCTTCCGGGCTGGCGAACGGGCCAGGCAGAATCCGCACGCCCCGGTGGCCGCCGAAGTAATCTCGGTCGAAGGTGATATCGGTGCCGTCCGGATTCTCAAAGCGCTGTTCCGGCTCAAAGGCAAGCCCCAGGGTGTCGCTGTGAATCATTTCCGAGGAAAAGTCGTTCAGGTAATCGTAAAGATTGGTGGACAGGCATGGAGCGCCATCCCGGCAGGTCAGTTCCACCTTTATATCATGGTCTGCGTCAAGCAGATAATTTTCTTCCTTCTTCCACGCTTTTGCGCCGCCAAAGTAGGCGTTGCCGTCTGCCCAGACCGGAAGATGTTTAAAATGCGCCGGCTCCAGTTTTTTCATGTCCGGCACATCGGTGTCCATGTCAAACTGCTGTATCCATTCTTCGTAAGTCGGATACTCGTCCATGACGTGGGTGCCCACTTCCCGGTTTTCTTCATCGAAGCCATCTTCGCAGTCCCGGACGATGCGGAACGGTTCTGACGGCCATTTCTGGACGAAGATATTGTTGTAGAAGCGGTCATCTCCGTGAAGGATGGTCATAAAGCCCATGACTTCCGTGCGATGTGGGATGTGATACGGGGTGTATCGTGCCCGGTTGACGCCCTCCACCACGCTGTCGGTGCCTGCGCCCACGGCGGTAAAGGAGCCGCAGATCAGGTTATGTACCAGGGCAACGCCCTGAGTGGCCAGCCGGAGAGAGGCGTCGGAGAGCAGGATATTATTATCAATCAGTGTCGGGCCGTGGCCGACTTCCACAAAGAGGTCCTGACTCATCATGCTTCCCTTCAACTGTCTGGCATAAGAAGGCCGCTGGTTGTCGTGGAAGAGGTTCTGCGTGATGCGGGTACCCTGCGCCTCCCAGTCGCACCAGATTCCCATGGTACAGTGGTGGATATAATTGCGGCGGAAGGTCACGTCGATGGCCGCATGCAACTTGATGCCGGCAATCTCCGCGCCGCCCAGTTCCATCATGTTGTTGATGTGATGGATGTGGTTATCCTCAATGACGGAGAAAACGCAGCCCATCCGCCCGATGATGCCGCCCTGCTGACAGTGATGGATATTGCAGCGTCGGATGATATGACTGCCGACTTTTTCTTTGAGCCAGCCGTGATACTGACCGCGGCAGACAGCGTCCCGCTCCATCTGTGTCGGACTCTTGACATGTTTGTTGGTGAAATAATGTTCGTTGTCCGGGTCAAGATATTTGCCCAGGCAGATGCCGGCACATTTGCTGTTGCTGATCTCACAGTCCTCGATGATCCAGCCCTTGGACCAGTTCGGTCCGATCATGCCGTCCTGGAAGGCGGCCGGCGGCGCCCAGGTAGTAGCAGCTTTTTCAATACGAAAACCGTTCACGGTGATATATCCCCGACCGGTTTCAGATGGGAAGAAACATTCCCGGCGGACGTTGATCTCCACCTTTTCTTTGTTGGGATCGCTGTCCTGGAAGTTGGCGTAGATCACTGTCTCGTCGGTTTCCGTATCCTGCTTTGCGTACCATTTGTATACGGATGCCTCCGGATTCCAGGAATGAGGGTAGACCTCTCCGGCAAGACATTCTTCCAGACTGCCTGCTTCGTAGAGCATGATGTCATTGAGATAGACGGCGCCGGTATGTCTGCTCTTGCCGGCAAAGTACCAGTCGCCGTAAACGTAGGTAGTATAAGGATTGTAGCTTCCAAAAATGGAGTTGGAGACCCGGCAGCTCCATACATTTCCTTCATAACGGGTCCAGTTTTTCACTTCCTCCGCTCCGGTGATGACCGCGCCCAGAGGCTCGGTGCTCCGGTAGACAATGCGGGCGTCCCCGGTTCCGCCACAGCGCGGATTCACATATTCCCGGTAGACGCCGGGAGCCACCAGTACTTCATCGCCGGGGCGGGCAATCTGCGCCGCGTCATTGATATGTCGAAACGGCATCTCTTTTGTGCCGTTACCGTCCCGGCCGGCAGTTGCATTTACATAAATAATCATGGGATACTCCCCCCTTATATGTTTTTTGTTTTGCGCAGGTTTCTTATGATCAGTCCGATCACAAATCCCAGCAGAGCCGGGCAGATCCAGCCAAATCCTTCTCCCGCCAGGGGCAGCGTCCGCGCCACAAGAGCGTTGAGACCGTCCACATGCAGCAGAGTTCTTGTGCCTTCCGGCAGTGCCCGCAGAAGGTCAAATACAGCCGGTATGGCAGTAAATGTGATGGTCCAGCGAAGGACTGTCCGGTCGTCATGGAACAATCTGCCAGACAGGGTCAGCAGAATCAGCACGATGGACAGCGGGTACAGAAACATGAGTACCGGCATGGAATAGGCGATGATGGCGTCCAGTCCCAGATTGGCGATAAGGAAGGACAGTATGCAGAACACCACCGCCCAGACGCGGTAAGAAGGACCGTGCGGGAACAGCTTTACGAAGGTCTCCCCGCAGCTGGTGATCAGCCCCACCGCTGTTTTCAGACAGGCGATGGTGACGGTGAGGGCCAGAATCAGTGCGCCTGCGCTGCCAAAATAGTGCTGTGCAATCTGAGCCAGTGCCTCTCCGCCATTGGGAGAAGCCTCGAACAGACCCCGGCTTTGTGCGCCGACCATGGTGACCAGCACGTAGATGAGTGCCATGAGGATGGAACTGAATATACCGGCCCGCACTGTGTTGACAGCCACTGCCTGTGGTTTTTCCACTCCCAGGCTTCGAATCACATCCACCACGATGATGCCGAAGGCGAGACCCGCCAGGGCGTCCATGGTGTTGTAGCCTTCCAGAAGTCCGGTGGCAAAAGAACCGGATACATAAGCGCCGGAAGGAGCGATTTCTGAGATCTGTCCCATGGGTGAAAGCAGTGCCCGGATCACCAGGATCGCAAGGAAGCAGAGGAAAAGTGGGTTGAGCACTTTCCCAATCCAGGTGAGAATCTCTCCCGGCCGGAGGGAGAAGAAGAGGACTGCCGCAAAGAAAATCAGAGAAAAGATGGCAAGTCCCAGACTCTGTTCCGTTCCCGGAAGGATTCGCTCGATTCCGACGGTGTAGGATACGGTGGCACATCGTGGAATGGCAAAGAACGGTCCGATGGTCAGATAGAGGACGCAGGTAAAAAAGAGGCCGTAACCTTTTCCCACGCGGCTGGAAAGACCTAAAAGACCGTCTTCCTGGCTGATGCCCAGCGCCGCCACGCCCAGAAGAGGAAGGCCGACGCCGGTGATCAGAAAGCCCACGGAGGCAGTCCACATGTTCTGCCCGGCCAGCTGGCCCATGGACGCCGGAAAGATCAGATTACCGGCGCCGAAAAACATGCCGAACAGCATGCTGGCTACCACGATGATTTTTTTGAATGATAAGTTGAATGATACATTTTCCATGGAAGGCTCCTTTTTTGCCGCGCCCGTAAGCTTACAATGCGCACGGATGCGCGTCGTTTATCAGATCAGTGCCAGCAGAACAAAGTTCAATATAAACAGAATCGTTGCCGCCCAGAGGATTGGGTGGATGGTGCCTGCCTCTTTCCTGCAGATCTTTACGATACAGTAGGAGATGAATCCGAAAGCGATACCGTAGGAAATGCTGTAGCAAAGCGCCATGAACAGTCCGGCGAAGAAGGCCGGGACCGCCTCGGAGAAGTCTTCCCACTGAATCTCCTTGAACGCGGAAGTCATCATGATGCCGACAACTACGAGAGCCGGAGCTGTCGCAGCGGACGGGATGGCACTCACAAAGGTGGCAAGGAAAGCGCTGATGGCAAAACAGATGGCAACGACCACGCTGGTAAGACCGGTACGTCCGCCGGCGCCGATGCCGGAGGCACTCTCCACGAAAGTGGTGGTGTTGGAGGTTCCGAAGATGGAGCCGATGGAGGTGGCGATGGCATCCGCAAACAGAGCCTTGTCCATCTTGGACTTAAAACCAGTGCTGGTTTCCATGGCCCGCTCGTCTTCCTCGCTGAAGATGCCGCTGCGGCGTCCGGTTCCGATGAAGGTTCCCAGCGTATCAAAAGTATCGGAGATACTGAAGGCAAAGATGGTCACCAGTACAAGTGGGAGCTTTGCCATGTCGTTAAACAGGGAAGGCAGACCCTCTGCCGTAAAGATTGCGCCGAAGGTGGTAGGAAGGACTGCGCAGGCCTCGGAAAAGCTTACGGAATCCGCCGCGGTGGTCACGCCCATCGGGATGCCAAAAAGCGCAGTCACGACGATGCCGATGAGGATCGCGCCTTTTACGTTGAGGACCAGAAGCACGATGGTCAGCACCAGTCCGATCAGGAACAGCCAGAAAGCAGGCTGATTGAGGGTGGCAAGAGCCGGTACGCCGGAATCAAAGCTTAAGATGCCTACATTCAGAAGACCGATATAGGCCACAAACACACCGATGCCGCCGCCGATGGCGTTCTGCAGGCTGTTCGGGATCGCTTTGATGATGAACTTTCGGACCTTTGTCACGGTGATAATGATATTGATGATACCGCAGATAAATACCATGGACAGTGCCTGCTGCCAGGTAAATCCAAGACCAAAACAGACGGTGTAGACGAAGAAAGCGTTTAAGCCCATGCCCGGCGCCTGCGCGTACGGTACATTTGCAAAAAGGCCCATGACAAGAGTTCCGATGATAGAAGCAATGATGGTGGCCAGAAAGACGGCGCCCCACTCCATCCCGGACTGGCTTAACACGCTGGGATTGACCGCGATGATGTAAGCCATGGTGAAAAAGGTGGTAAGCCCGGCCATCACTTCTGTGGAAATGTTAGTGCCGTTTTCTTTCAGCTTAAAAAAGTGTTCCATAGTTTCTCCCTTTCTTTTGTTATGAAATGTGTTGCGATGTCACGCAAGTTCCGTTTTTCATTATAGACGATATGTCGGAAAATATCCATGAT
>DXEQ01000089.1 GCA_019114885.1 Candidatus Anaerobutyricum stercoripullorum | reverse complement strand
CCATCACCTTTCTGGTGGTGTTGCTGTGCTTGAACACACCAGTATCGTGAACGATACCCAGATAGAGACACTGCGCCGTATCGAAGGTAATCTTCTCCTCCTCGAAAATGTCATACAGAACCTCGCAGGTGGAGGAAGCTTCCGCGTCAATGAAGGTCAGATCTCCGAATCCCTGATTGCTGATGTGGTGGTCCACACAGATCTTGTATTCCGCGTCCGCAAAATATGTCCTGAAAGGCCCGAGCCGCTCCTCATCCGAACAGTCCAGGGAAATGTACAGATCATAGCTGCCTTCCCCTTCTTTCTCCTGCGCGATGCGGTCCGCATATTTCAGGAAATGAAACTTGCTGCTGACGGGCTCCAGAAGAAGATCCACGTCTTTTTCCGGATGCAGGTCAAGAATATACGTGTAAAGTCCCAGGCAGGCACCGACACAGTCGCCGTCCGGGTTGATGTGCCCGGAAATGGCGATGCGCTCCGCCTCTTCTATCCTGCGGTGAAACAGTTCCGCTTTCTGGCTGGTCACTTTGCTGTTGGAAGTCATTTACCGGCCTCCTTCCTCATTCTCAAAATCCTCAGATTCCGTACCGATATCACTGGCCGCTTTCTCTCTCTCATGCAGTTCGGCATTGATGATGTCGATCTTTTTCGACATATTTACCCCGTAGGCAATGGACTGATCCGCGATAAAGCGGATGTCCGGCGTGTTGCGCAGGTTGATGCTGTGGGCCAGCTCCCTCTTGATATATCCATGGGCGCTTCTGAGTCCCTCCAGCGTATCTGCCAGCTCTTCTTCCGAGCCCAGCACGCTGATATATGCCTTGCAGGTCTTCAGATCGGGAGCCACCTCCACGGCGACCACCGTCGTCATCGGGGAGATTCTCGGATCCTTGATCTCTCTTGAAATAATGCGGCTCAGTTCTCGTAATACTTCGGCATTGATCCTTGTATTCTTCACACTGTTCTTTCTCATATTTCAATCTCTCCTGTTATCTTGGAACTTCTTCCATCACGAAGGCTTCGATCTGGTCGCCTTCTTTAACGTCGTTATATTTCTCAAAGACAAGACCACACTCAAATCCTGCCTTCACTTCTTTTACGTCGTCCTTGAAACGTTTCAGAGAGGCAAGCATTCCCTCGTAAATGACGATACCGTCGCGGACGATACGTGTCTGGGAAGTTCTCGCGATCTCTCCGTCTGTCACATAGCAGCCGGCGATGGTACCTACGCCGGAAGCCTTGTAGATCTGACGCACTTCCAGATGACCGGTCACTTTCTCACGGTATACCGGATCCAGCATACCCTTCATGGCTGCCTCGATATCCTCAATGGCATTGTAGATGACACGGTACAGACGCATGTCGACTTTCTCTCTCTCTGCCACAGATTTGGCCATGGTGTCCGGACGGACATTGAAGCCGATGATGATGGCGTTGGACGCGGAAGCCAGCGTAACGTCAGACTCGTTGATGGCGCCCACGCCGCCGTGGATCACCTTGATCATAACTTCTTCATTGGACAGCTTTGTCAGGCTCTGTTTTACCGCTTCCACGGAGCCCTGAACGTCGGCCTTCACCACCAGATTCAGCTCTTTGACATTACCGGCCTGAATCTGATCAAACAGATCATCCAGAGACAGCTTGCTCTTTGTCTCCTCCAGCATCTTCTCTCTGCTGTAGGCCACGAATGCTTCCGCCGTGGTGCGGGCTTCTTTCTCGCTGTCATGGGCCATCATGACCTCACCGGAGAACGGTACGTCATTCAGTCCGAGGATCTCCACCGGCACGGACGGACCTGCCGCCTTCACCCGGTTGCCCTTGTCGTCCAGCATGGCGCGGACACGACCGTAGGTGTGACCGATATTGATGCAGTCGCCCACATGGAGGGTACCTTTCTGGATCAGGATGGTCGCCACCGGACCACGTCCCTTGTCAAGCTTCGCCTCAATGACAAGACCTCTTGCCTTTCTGTTCGGATTGGCCTTAAGTTCCAGCACTTCCGCAGTCAGAGAGATCATCTCCAGCAGATCCTGGATACCCTCGCCGGTCTTGGCGGATACCGGAACAAAGACGGTGCTTCCGCCCCAGTCCTCGGCGATGAGGCCGTACTCGGTAAGCTCCTGTTTCACTCTCTCCACATTGGCGCCTTCTTTATCGATCTTGTTGACCGCTACGATCACTTCCACTTCCGCCGCCTTGGCATGGTTGATAGCTTCCACGGTCTGCGGCATCACGCCGTCATCAGCAGCGACAACCAACACGGCGATATCCGTTGCCTGAGCACCACGAAGACGCATGGATGTGAAGGCTTCATGACCCGGTGTATCCAGGAAAGTGATCTTCTCATCGTTGATGTTGACCACATAGGCACCGATGTGCTGGGTAATTCCGCCTGCCTCGCCTTCCGTCACATGGGTGGAACGGATGGCATCCAGAAGGGAAGTCTTACCGTGGTCGACATGACCCATAACGCAGACAACCGGAGGACGGCTCACCAGAGTGCTCTCATCGTCCTCTTCCTCTTTTAAGAGTTCCTCGATCACATCCACCTGTACCTCTTCCTCGGCGATGCAGTTGTAATCCAGAGCGATCTCCGCTGCCTCATCAAAGGAGAACTCTGTGTTGATGGTCACCATCTGGCCGGCCATGAACAGCTTCTTGATGATGGTGGCCGGCGTCACCTTACATGCGTCTGCCAGGTCTTTTAAGGAGACCGGATCAGGCAGAGTGATGTTGCGGATCACCTCTTCCTTCGGCTCCTCATGTTTTACCGGCTGCTGGATCACAGGCTGTTTTCCTTTGTTCTTGCCGCGTTTCTGGTTATTATTGTTATTATAGTTATTATTGCGGTTATTATTCTTCCGGTTGTTCCGTCCGCCGCGGGAATCTCTGGAATCCTCATTCCGGTTCTGGTTCTCCCGGCTGTGCTCCCGGTTGATGTCATGACGGTTCTCTTTTCCGTTCCGGGTCTCCTTTGCGTTGATCGGTGTATCGCCGCCCAGCACGGATTTGTTCCGGTTTCTTCTGTCATTGCGACGGTTGCCGTCATTTCCGCGGTTACCTCTGTCGCCGCGATTGTCGTTTCCGCGGTTCTCGCCCCCGCGGCTGTTCTGATTCCGGCTGCCGTCGCGGCCGCCTCTGGCTCCGTCGTTATTTCTTCCGTCACGGCCGCCGCGGTTACCTCTGTCGCCTCGATTGTCGCTTCCGCGGCCGTCTCCACGGTTCTCGCCGCTGCGGTTATTCTGATTCCGGCTGCCGTCTCCATGGTTCCGGCTGCCGTCACGGCCGCCTCTGGCTCCGTCGTTATTTCTTCCGTCACGACCGCCACGGTTGCTCTTGTCGCCGCGATTATCGTTTCCGCGACCGTCTGCGCGGTTCTCACCGCCGCGGTTATTCTGGTTCCGGTTCTCGCCGTTCTTTCCGCCGTCATTGCGGCGGTCCGCACGGTTTGCCTGCGGTTTCTCCTTCGCCTCATCCCTGCGCTTTGGCTGCTCCGCCTTCTCCTGCGCTGGAGCGGCTTTTTTCTCTCCGCCTGCCGGCTGGAACATTCCCTTTAACTTTGAGACATTCTCCTCTGTAACTGTGCTCATATGGCTCTGTACTTCTACTCCCTGCTGCTTTAACGCGGCAATGACCTCTTTGCTGCTTTTATTATATAACTTTGCTACTTCATGTACTCTCATTTTTGGCATCCGCTACACCTCCATATTTAGATTAATTTTTTTCAATACTGCCTTGGCAAAACCTTCATCTAAGATACAGATGGAAGCCCTGTACGCTTTTCCTATCCAATGCCCTAATTCCTCTTTTGTGCCTAAAACCACAAACGGGACCTCATAATATTTACACATGTTCATAAACATTTTTTTCGTATTGTCGGAGGCATCTTCCGCCACGATCACCAGACGGCCGCGGCCTTTTTTTACGGCTCTCTCCGTGGAGAACTCTCCGCTTTCCACCTTGCCGGCTTTAGCGGCCATCCCCAGCATGGATAACACTCTGTCTTTCTGTGTCAAACTGTTTCAACTCCTCCTCTAATCGATCATATATCTCATCCGGAATGGCAATCTTTAACGAGCGCTCCAGTCCTCTGGAACGTCTCGCCTTCTGCAGACAGCCGGCACAAAAGCACAGATACGCTCCCCGGCCGTTTGTCCTGCCGTTGATATCGAGGAGAACCTCATCTTCCGGCGTCTTTATGACACGGATCAATTCTTTCTTCGGCTTCATTTCACGGCAGCCCACACACTGCCTTAACGGTATCTTCTTTCCCATGTTTGCATCACCAGTCCGTTATCGTTCTTCGACTTCGCTCTCTTCCTCAGCGGCGTCCCGGGCGAGATCGTCTCCTGACTCTTCCACAGAATCATCGGCTGCATCCGCTTCCTCGCCGGCGTCGTCCGCCTGGTCATAAGAATCGTCTGCCTCGCCATACTCTGCATCGTCCGCCTCGTCATAGTGGTCGCCAGCATCACTGTCGGCTTCCTCTGTGTAAGGCTCTTCTGCATAATCTGCCTCATCATACTCGTCGTAAGAATCGTCCATATCGTCAAAGGAATCGTCAAAATCCATCTCCTGCGCCAGCTCGGCAGCCTGACTCTCACTCTTGATATCGATCTTATATCCGGTCAGCTTCGCGGCCAGACGGGCGTTCTGTCCCTCCTTGCCGATGGCCAGGGAGAGCTGGTAATCCGGAACGACCACGCGGGCGCTCTTCTCTTCCGTATTCACATCCACGGAGATTACGTTGGAAGGACTTAAGGCGTTCTCGATCAGAACGGCCGGATCGTCGCTCCAGGTGATGATGTCAATCTTCTCGCCTTTCAGATCATTGACAATGGCGTTGACACGCGCGCCGTTGATGCCGACACAGGCGCCCACCGGATCCACGTTCGGATCGTTGGAAGCCACGGCGATCTTGGTGCGGGAGCCGGCCTCTCTGGCAATGCTCTTGATCTCCACGGTGCCATCGTAAACCTCAGCGACTTCCTTCTCGAAGAGTCTCTTCACCAGTTCCGGATGGGTTCTGGACACGAGGATCTTCGGTCCCTTGTTGGTGTCTCTCACCTCAATGATATATAACTTGATCCGGTCTGTCGGATGGAAGACTTCTCCCTTCACCTGCTCTTTCTCGGTGAGCACGGCATCGGTCTTATCATCCAGACTGATGCAGATATTCTTGCCGTTGTAGCGCTGTACCACGCCGGTCACAATGTCTTTCTCCTTGTGCGCGAAATGTTCAAACAGAACCCTGCGCTCTTCTTCCTTGATCTTCTGGACGATCACGCTCCTTGCGTGCTGTGCGGCAATCCGCCCGAAGTTCTTCGGCGTCACCTCGATATTGACGATATCGCCGATCTCATAGTGGATATCCCGCATCTTGGCGTCTTCCAGACTGATCTCAGTGGCACTGTCTTCCACTTCCTCCACCACGGTCTTCTCCACGAAAACGGAGATGGCTCCGGTCTCTCTGTCCATGTTGACCTTCACGATGGCGTTCTTTCCAAAATCTCTGTTGCATGCTGCCACCAGAGAATCCTCTATGGCTTGCATGATTACTTCTTTTTCGATATTTTTCTCTTTCTGCAACTGATTGAGAGCATCGATTAATTCACTCATTTTGTCGTATCCTCCTGCTATACGTATCGTCAGAAATCAATGGCCAGACGTATGGCCGCAATATCACTTCTGTCTATCACGATATCCCCGCTGTCTGCCGCGAGGGTCACTGTCTCTTCCGTGAAGTCCTTAAGCACTCCGTCAAACTCCTTCTGTCCGTCTAACGCCTTATACAGCCTGCACTCTACTTTCTCGCCCAGACTCCGCTGAAAGTCTTTCTCCTTCTTGAGCTGTCTGCCCAGCCCCGGCGAACTGACTTCCAGAATATAAGGGTCTTTGATGAAATCCTCCTCATCCAGCTTCTGCTCCAGCGCGCGGCTGATGAGTACGCAGTCGTCGATGGTTATGCCGCCTTCCTTGTCTGCATAGACGCGCAGATACCAGTTGGCGCCCTCCTTTACATATTCTACATCGACAAGCTCAAAATCATTCTCCTCAATGATCGGCTGCGCCAGTTCTTCTGTTCTTGCAACAATCTCTGTTCTTTTCATGTTGTTCTCACCTCTTTTCCATCATGGAAATCCATAGATTTCCATTAGACAAACAATAAGAGTGGGCTTACGCCCACTCCTATCATCTACCGTTATCTTCTATACTATAGCACTGAAAATGTGAGAAAGCAAGGACTTTTTTCAGTGCTTCCGTTTGCTTTCTCTTTGACCTCGTTTTTGTGTCCCTTTTAATGCCTCTGCGCCAGCTCATCCGTGATCTCTTTCCAGGTGACGCCCCTGTCCGCCATCAGGACCATCATGTGATAGAGGAAGTCGCAGATCTCATATTTCAGCTCTTCGGCGTCCGGGTTCTTGGATGCGATGACGATCTCCGTCGCCTCTTCCCCGACCTTTTTTAAGATCTTGTCGATTCCTTTGTCAAACAGATAGTTGGTGTAAGAGCCCTCCTTCGGATGCTCCTTCCGGTCCAGGATGGTGGCAAACACATCCTCGAACACCGCCAACGGATTCCGGTCGTCGTATTCTTTGCGGACCAGCTCTTTAAAGAAACAGGTACGGTTTCCCGTATGGCAGGCCGCTCCGATCTGAGCCACCTTTGCCAGGATAGTGTCATTGTCACAATCCAGCATCAGCGCCTTCACATACTGATAGTGGCCGGAGGTGTCTCCCTTCGTCCAGAGTTCCTGCCGGCTGCGGCTGTAATACGTCATCTTACCGGTGGTGATGGTCTTCTCAAATGATTCCTTCGTCATATAGGCGAGCATCAGTACTTCCCCGGTCTTGTAGTCCTGCGTGATGACCGGAATCATGCCGTCGCTGTTCAACTTGAAATCCTCAAAAGAAATGGCCGTCTCAAAGGTATTGACCGGCAGCTTTTTCGCTTTCAGTTCCTGTTTGATCTCCATGAAATCCGGTCTGTTCCCGGCACCGCTGCCGGAATCCTGCGTCTTTGCGGCAATAATCATCCCTGAGGCCATGCTCATCCTCAGCAGATCTGCCGCCACTGCGGCATCGGAAGTCTCCGCCAGGATAAAGACCGGCACATTTAATTTTACCTTCAGAAAGTCCGCCGTCTGAACATAGACGCTGTCCATGAAGTCTCCGGCCAGCACGATTCCGCCAAAGCCCTCTTCCTCCACAGCCTTTCGGGCGCGGCACAGACAGCGTTCCGGCAGACTCAACGTCCCGTTTTCCGGCTGCTCTGCCGGGTCGGCGCCCGCTTCCGCCGCCTCTTCTTTGACAGAGGCGGCAGCGAGGGCATCCATCTCCAGATAGAGACAGATCCTGTCAGCTCCAAACCGGTCGGAAGCCTCCCTGACCGCCTCCAGGTTATCCTGTCCCTCTGTCTTTACAAAAACCCGCTTTGCCCCGGCATAGATCATCTTCTTGACATCCTCAAACCGCTTCACCTTCGCGCAGACATTGAGAGGGATGTCCGCATTACGGCAGATGGTCTGCATGGTCCTGATATCTTCTTCCTGTCCTTCCTCAAAGGATGGCGCATCGTAATAATATAATTCATCGGCCCCACAGTTGTCATAATACCGGGCCGTTTCCTCCGCCTGCTCCGGACTGCTGCCCGACGGGATCTGAGCGATCAATTTTATATAGTCCATACATTTCCTCCAAAATTCATTCCAAACTTATTCGCAAATCCTGACACCAGATACGCGATCAGCGTCCGCCGACATCACATTTCTCCGGATCACAGTGCACCCTTGGTGGACAGCACATCGGTCACGCGGCTGTCATACTGTGTCGCCTCATCCAGCGCCTTGGCAAACGCCTTGAAAGCTGCTTCCATGATATGATGATTATTGACGCCGTGCATGAGCTTCAGATGCAGATTCATGGCTGCGCTGTAAGAAACGGCGTAGAAAAACTCCCGCACCATCTCCGTATCAAAGCCGCCCACTCTCTCCACCGTAAATGGCAGGTCGCAGACCAGATACGGCCGCCCGGACAGATCCACAGCTGAAAGAACCAGCGCCTCGTCCATCGGCAAAAGAAAGTTCCCGTAGCGGCGAATCCCTTTTTTATCCCCCACCGCCTCCGCGATGGCCTGTCCCAGCACAATGCCGGTATCCTCGATGGTGTGATGGCAGTCCACATCCAGATCTCCCTCCACGTAACAATACAGATCAAAAAATCCGTGGCGGGCAAAACTGTTTAACATATGGTCAAAAAATCCGACCCCCGTCCGGACGTCCGCTCTGCCGCTGCCGTCCAGATCCAGATCAACGACGATCTTCGTCTCCTTCGTGATTCGTTCAACATGTGCTCTTCTCTCATGCATGGCTCTCTTCCTCCTCAAAACGCACAGCGATGGAATTGGCGTGGGCCGTCAGCCTCTCCGCCCTGGCAAATGTCTCGATATCCTTATGGATCGGCTGCAGCGCCTCCTTCGAATAATAGATGATGCTGGACTTCTTGATGAAGTCATCCACGCCAAGCGGGGAAAAGAACTTCGCCGTACCGTTGGTCGGCAGGACATGATTCGGTCCCGCAAAGTAGTCTCCCAACGGCTCGGAGCTGTAAGAGCCAAGGAAGATGGCTCCGGCGTTGCGGATCTTCGTCATCACCTCAAACGGATTGGCTGTGACGATCTCCAGATGCTCGGAGGCGATATTGTTGGTCACCTCCACGGCCTCCTCCATGTTGTCCGCGATCAGAATATATCCGAAATTATCGAGGGACTTCCGGATGATCTCCGCCCTTGATAATGTCTGTAAGAATCCTTCGATCTCCTTTTCCACCTGTTCGGCCAGCGCCTCGCTGGTGGTGACCAGAATCGCGCTGGCCAGCTCATCGTGCTCTGCCTGTGAGAGAAGATCCGCTGCCACAAACCGCGGATTGGCCGTCTCATCCGCCAGCACGAGAATCTCGCTCGGTCCCGCGATGGAATCGATACTCACATGACCGTACACGGCTTTTTTGGCAAGCGCCACATAAATGTTTCCCGGGCCCACGATCTTATCCACTTTGGCAATGGACTTTGTCCCGTAAGCCAGAGCGCCGATCGCCTGCGCGCCTCCCACCTTGTATACATGGGTGGCTCCCGCCTCGTGAGCGGCTACCAGCGTGGCCGGTGTCACCTTTCCGTTCTTATCCGGCGGTGTCACCATAACGATCTTCTCCACACCGGCCACCTGAGCCGGCACGATATTCATCAGCACGGAAGACGGGTAAGCCGCCTTACCGCCCGGTACATACACACCCACGGAAGCAAGTGCCGTCACCTTCTGTCCGAGGATGGTTCCGTCCGGCTGCGCGTCAAACCAGCTGTACTGCTTCTGTTTCTCGTGATAGTCCCGGATATTGACAAGTGCTTTGCGGATCACTTCCACTAAAGAAGCATCCACCTGACTGTACGCTTCCTCAATCTCCTCTTTTGTCACCTGGATGGTATCCGGCGTCAGCTTACAGCCGTCAAACTTCTCGGTATATGCAAAGAGCGCCTCGTCGCCCTGCTCTTTTACGGCGTCAAGAATCTCCTGCACACTGTCCGCGTACGAACCATACTGGTTCGGATTTCTTTTCAGAAGATCGCTCAAAATATTTTTTGTGCTTTCTTTATCTATTTTTACAACTCGCATTATTTTTCCTTTCCTGACACATTTCCTGCGTCAATAATGGTAGATTTGAATTTTGCCGCTTTCAACGCCCGAAGATCCTGGATCAGCCGCCGGATCCGCTCCTGTTCCATCTTGAGGCTCACCTGATTGACCACCATCCGGGCGGAGAGATCGCAAATCTCCTCCAGCACCTCAAGTCCGTTGGCACGGAGCGTGGAACCGGTCTCCACGATATCCACGATCACCTCGGAAAGTCCCACGATCGGCGCCAGCTCCACCGAACCGTTCAGCTTGATGATTTCCACCGTCTGAAACTTCTTATTATAGAAGTAATCCTTAGCGATATGCGGATATTTGGACGCCACCCGGATCAGCTCGCCATGCTGCAGCTTCTCCCGGGCGGAGACGGGACCACATACACACATGCGGCAACGGCCAAACCCCAGATCCATCACCTCGTAGAGACTGCGTCCTTCTTCCAGAATCGTATCCTCTCCGACCACGCCGATATCCGCCGCGCCGTACTCCACGTAAGTCGGCACGTCCGACGCCTTTGCCAGAAAGAACTTTAACTTTTTCTCCTCGTTAACAAAAATCAGCTTTCTCGTATCTTTATCCTTCATGGCCTCGCAGGTGATTCCCAGCTGTTCAAACATGGCCATGGTCGTCTTCGCCAGACGCCCCTTTGCCAGAGCAAATGTCAAATATCGCATCCTAATACTCCCTCCTGAAATCCTTAAGGCCAGTCTTTATGATTCTTCCGGTGGAAAAATCGTGGATCAGCAGCGCGTCGCCGTCCAGCACGAAGATATTTTCCGCTCCCTGCTGTTTTGCGAAGGAAATGTACTCCCCTGCCCGGTCCTTTTCTTTCATACAGATACACTCCACCTTCTGCCCGCCGCTTCGAAGCTCCATGGCAAAGCCGATAGCTTCCGCCATATCTTTTCTCTCATAGAGGAGAACAGAATAAGCAAAGGCGTTCAGAGAAACCGGGATGTTCTGACGATCCAGTGCCGAGAGCATCTCATCTACCAGAATAGTGAAACCGATGGCCGGTGCATTTTTGCCAAACTGCATGAGGAGGTTATCATAGCGGCCTCCCTTGCCGATGGCGTCGCCGGTTCCGTACGTGTATCCCCGGAAAATGATTCCCGTATAATAATCAAAATGGTTGACCATGCCCAGATCAAAACTTATGTATTTTTCATATCCGTACTGGCAGATCACCTCGTAGACCTGCTCCAGACGCTCGATCGCGGCCCGGCACCGCGGATTCACCGTCAGTTCCTTTGCCCGGGCAAGCATGGCGGCGTCGCCGTAAAGCTCATTATATTCCAGCAGAATATTCCGGTAACAGTCTTTCATCTCCACATCGGAGAGCAGCAGCTCCATGCCAAGAGAGTTCTTGTTCTCAATATACTCATGAATCTGCGCCTTCACTTCCTCCGACACATCCAGCGCCTCCATGATTCCGCGGTAGAACTCACTCTGTCCGATATCAATGCGAAAATCAGCAAGCCCCGCCGCCAGGAAACAGTCAATCATCATGACAACGCCTTCCGCGTCCGCTTCCGCCGAATCATCGTTGATGTGCTCGGCTCCCAGCTCCGTCTTCTCCGCCAGCTTACCCTGATAGCTTTTGTTATTAAGAAATGTGTTCCCCACATAAGAAAGCCGCAGCGGAAATTCGCAGTCGCTGTAATACTTGGCCACGCTCCGCGCGATGGACGGCGTCATATCCGGCCGCAGCACCAGCGTATTATTATCCCTGTCAAAAAACTTGAACATCTCCCGGGAGCTCACCGTTCCCGTATCGCTGTTAAATATATCAAAAAACTCAAAAGCCGGTGTCTCGATGTCCTGATATCCATAAAGGGCCAGCACCTGATGGAGCTTCTCCTCCAGCGCCGTCTTTTTGCGGCACTCCGAATTATAGATATCCCGGACTCCCTCCGGCGTATGCAGTAATTTTTCCTTCATAAATCTAATCCTCTCGTCTGTAAAATCCTCCCGCTGCCGTACCTGCCCCCTGAAATAAATGTACGCTGCTATCCTAAACGAACTCGCCTTTCAGGATATCCTGCTTCCGTTCACTTTATTACAGCGCAGTGGTAACGCAGCGGCGCAACGTCCATTATATACTCAAACCCGCAGTCTGTCAACACATTTCAGGAGACGTGAGGTCCGGCTGAAACACGGTAGCCTGCCGACCGGACACCGCGGCACTTCTGTCGGATATTACAGGATGCCTCTGTCTTTTGTTACAGATCTGTATGATCAATATCCTCATAATCCACATCATCCAGATGCCCGGCCGCCCCGTACATATCCCGGCCGACAACCTTCTTCTCTTCGCGCTCTTTCTCGATCAGATTGCTGAGCATCCGCTTTACCTCCACCGAATGGGCAATATTTTCCAGACGGATCACCGGCGTGGACTGATCCTTTGTGTTAAGCTCCACCGTGCCCGTCCCAAAAATCCTCTGCCCCAGAGTCCTTGTCAGCGTGATATCCGTGATCCGGTACAACAGACACTCGTCCTCCCGGGAGGACAGCAGACCGGAATTGATATACAGACGGCCGTCGCCCACCGAATACTTCGTAAAACTGATCGGAAACCAGAGATGATGCTTCCTGTCCTGCCAGATGATATTGCTCTCTATCTCACGAATCTGTCCGTTCTCTATCTTAGCCATAATATGTCCCTCCTGCTTCTCTTTCCTTTATACATCTTTATACATCTGCACGTTCATTATATCTTTGCAATTACTTTGCACGGTTGTTTTATAGTATCACAGCACAAAATCTATGTCAAAAAAATAGTGCCCCGGCCATCTTCGCACAGGGCACTGCTTTTACATTTATTATTTTCAAAAATAGTTTCTGTTCGTTACATTTTTGCAAAATACACTTATTTCGGCAAAATACCGGAATTCTCAATCCATGTGATCATTGTTTCTTCCGACTGGCCGGACATCACGGTAAATACATACCCATCTTTCTCAAAGAAAATGGAATTGGTTTCTCCGTTGGATATGGAATAAGCCTCCATACCGCCCAGATCTATTTTTTTGCGATAGCCGTCTTTTTCATCGTAAGTTATATTGATGGTATACTCCGCACTGTCATGCTGAGAATAATGAATTGTTTCTCCCTTGTTATTTTCATACATAACATTATAAATGTGGGATTCCGGAATCTCTGTTTCCTCCGCCACTTTATATCCTTCCGGCAGTGTTTTCCATTTACAGGCATGAAAAGACTCCGGGTCATTTTCTTGACTGGCAGCAGCCGCTCCGCCTGGTTCCGTACTCTCCACAGTCACCCTGTCTGAGAAAAACTGTACGCTGAGCTGCCGCAGCCCCTCCCGCACATCCTCGCTGGCAAAAACCGCTGTTGAAACCAGAACCATCAGGAGAGCCGCTGCCAGAATATAACGGCTGCGTGAAAAAGTGTACCTGCTCATTTTCTTTTTGTCCTGTCGTCTCAGCGCGTCAAGATAAGAACCTGTTTCCCGGGCTGACGTTCCATTTTTTTGTTCGTTTAAGATATCCTGCATCTTCCGTTCAAATCGTGGAGAAAATGTATGCGACAGCCCTTCCGTCTCCCGGTCAATCTCGTTCATTTCCTCCTCTGCTACTGAAAAGACAACTGCTCGAAGCCTGTCTTCTTCTTTTCCGGAATTCCATATTTTTTTGTCAGACATTCTTCTCATCATAATTCATACCC
>DXEQ01000088.1 GCA_019114885.1 Candidatus Anaerobutyricum stercoripullorum | reverse complement strand
ATTGTCAATTTAAAAAATGAAGAGGGCGGACGGGTTTCTCTTCGCTATCTGGCCGAAGCGCCGCAGATAGAAGGAAGTATATCTGTGTCGCCGCGGATGGAAGATCTGTACCTGTGGCTGTTTCCGCATGAGAAGAACCAGGCATGAATCATTTTGTGGGAAAAGGAGGAATACCATGAGAATTTTTACGCTGGAAATAAAGAAAATCCTCAAAACGAGGGTGACATGGATACTGTTGCTTACTGCGCTGTTGCTATCTGTTTTGATGGCATATCTTCCGGTGACCTTTGAGGGGGTCAGCTATCAGGCAGAAAATGGAGAAAGAGTGCAGCTTAACGGTCTTTCGGCCATTCATTACGCAAAAGACGCGGGAGCCTCCCTGTCCGGGGATGTGACAACAGAAAAGATACAAACGGCGGTAGGAGAATATCAGGAAGCGTTGTTGGAATACGGCGTTGAGGATTCTTTTGAACTGCCGGAGGACGTTTACTATGACAGACTTATGATTTATCAGCCCCTTATCCATGGGGTGAAGGAAGTATTTTCCGATGGGAAAACCGGTATGGCGCCGGGCTTTTTAGACATAACTCCGGAGGAAGTCAGTACATTTTATGAAAAAGCACCGGTCCGGCTTAAAAATCTCATGCGGATGGAGGGTAGTCGTCAGTCTGATATTGATAAGGCAGAGGAAATGTATCGGAAAGTTGAAACGCCGTTTCAATACTATGAGGGAGTATCAGGCAACAGCATGGATTATCAGGTGCTGTTGATCTTCCTGCTGACCATTTTCTGTGCGGTCATCGTATCACCGGTATTTGCCGTGGAGTACCAGACCGGCGCGGATGATATTCTTCACTGCACGAAACACGGGAGGTTCCGCCTGGCTGTGGTGAAAATATTTGCCGCGCTCGTGATTACCGGCGTGACTTTTCTTCTGTGCGGTATCCTGTGGATTCTTACGACAAACACCCTGTTTGGCTGGGAAAGCACCAAAACATCCATGCAGATGATCTTCTCTGTCAGCAGTCTCCCGGCGCTTACCGTCGGAGAATTGGAATGGGCGAACCTTTTGGGAAGTTTTCTGCTGTTTCTTTCCCTGATGAGCCTGATTTTGTTTCTCTCCGCCAGAATCAAAAACGCCGCCGTCGCTCTGGCAACCGCCATGTTTTTCTGCATCCTGCCAATACTCACTTACATCGGCGCGCCGGCAGTCCTTGGCAACTGGTTGCAATGCCTGCTGCCGGGTGGCGCGCTTGGATTAAACAACAGCCTGCTGTATGCCATGACAGAACTGGACTTTCTGCATCCGGGAGGTCTGTCCGTCTGGAACGTCCATCTGATGTTTCTGATCGCTGCTTTATGGATACCGGTGCTGCTCATTGGAACCGTGTGGTCGTATTGCAGGAAAAAAGGGTAGGAGAGAGAAAGCAAAGCGTCAGTTTTTCACAATCGTCTGCTGAAAACTCTCCTAAATTGTGTTATCATGGATAAAATGTAAAGAAAACAAAGGAGGAGAAGGCAGTCGGGATGTTATTGGAGAGATTACGGGAAGATAAGCGATTTACCAGTCATGAGCGGGATGTGGTATCTTATATTCTGGAACATCTGAACGAGGTGCCGTCCATGTCCACCGGGGAGCTGGCGCGGGCGGCGTACACCAGCAAGGCCACGGTGGTGCGGCTCTGTCAGAAGCTGGGGTTCTCCGGCTATCAGGAGTTTAAACTGAAACTGGTGGAGGAGGTCAGCCAGAGGCAGCGGATTGACCGGATTCTGGCCAACGAGCCGATCACGGGCGAGAGCAGCTACACGGATATCATCAATACGCTGCCGGGGCTTTATGATAATGCGGTGACCAATACCCGCCTGTCTCTGGATAAGAATGTCATGACCCGTATCAATAACGTGCTGCAGCGGGCGGAATGTATTGATATTTACGGGACGGGCATCAGCTACGCGCTGGCGCAGGCAGCGGCGTTTAAGTTTGCGACTCTGGGGGTGGAGAGCTCCGCCTATGAGAGCATCAACGGTCATTATCTGGCTGCCCGCAAGAACAAAAAGACGGTGGCATTTCTCATAAGCTTCACCGGAGCCAACCGGACGGTGGTGCGGATGGCCAGATATCTCCGGGAGGCGACAGGCAACTATGTGGTGGGTATCGCGGGACCCCACAGCGACACCCTGCGGCAGTGGTGCCACGAGACGGTGGAGATTCCCAACCGGGATTCCCTCTTAAGCCTTGACGTGATCACTTCCTTTGCGGCGGCAAACTACGTATTTGATATCTTCTTTGCCCTCTATCTTGCCAGAAGATACGAAGAACATACCCAGTCTTCGCTGGAGATGCTCAACCATATGCATTTATTGTTGAACCGGCCGTTGTGGATGTATGACGACGAGGAACCGGGCGCGGGACAGCCGGGGGAGACGGGCGGCGGTCAGCCCGGCAAAGCGGTGGAGTTCCACGCCGGGTCGCCGGATGACAGGTACCGGGATGAGGAATATGAGAAGCTTGAACACCGCAGACCGTGAGAAACGTCCGGATTTTCGGTACATTTTGAACCTTCGTTTCAAAGACGGGGGTTCTTTTTTTGTGCTTTTTGAAACGATGCACCTATCGGCTCCGAACCGATTGTCCAACGAGGAGGCCGCGTGCTATAGTAGGCACATCAAATACAGAATATGCTCCCCAAAGATGCGGCGGCGCCGGCAGAAAACAAGCATAGAAATGCTGTTCCGGTCCTGCTGCAGCTGTCACGGAGCAGGAAATACAGGAGGAGAGAAAGTCATGGGAAAGTATGACGCACTTGCCAGAGACATCGTTAAGAATGTCGGCGGCAAAGAAATTCAAATTAAAACCAATGCTCGGTCTTGCCATCGGAGCGGCCATGTGCTACCCGGCGATTCAGCAGAGTACGCTGTCTGCGGCGGCCGAACCACTTTATAACATCTTGTCGGGAACTATGTTCTCCTCACCGGTGTACATTGATTTCTTCGGCATCCCGATCATCTCCGTGGATTATACGGGAACGGTCATTCCGGTGATCCTGGCTGTGTGGTTTGCATCCAAATGTGAGAAACTCTTTAACAAATTCGTTCCGGATCTGGTGAAGTTTTTCTTCGTGCCGATGCTGACGCTTCTTGTCACTTTGCCGGTGACTATTCTGTTTTTGGGACCGGTGGCAACCTTCGGTTCCACACTGATCTCCGAGTTCACTCTGGCAATCCGAAGCTTCAGTCCGTTTCTTGCCGGTGCGGTTGTGGGAGCAACCTGGCAGATTCTTGTCATCTTCGGTATGCACTGGGGATTCATCCCGGTTTATATCAACAATGTCCAGACGCTGGGCTTTGATAACGTGATGATGCCGTTCTTTGCCTGTACATTTGCCACGTCCGCAGTGGTTCTGGCAATCTTCTTTAAGACAAAGGACAAACAGTTAAAGGAAATGACTATTCCGAACTTTATCTCCGGTATCTTCGGCGTGACTGAACCGGCCATTTACGGTATCCTGCTTCCGCTCAAGAAACCGTTTATCATCAGCTGTATCGCCGGCGGAATCGGCGGCGCCTTCTACGGACATTTTAATTTCCGTAAGTTTATCCTGGGCGGCATGGGAATCTTCGAGCTGCCGAACATGATGAATCCGGACGGCATCATGGGCAATATCATCGTTGCCTTTGTGGGAATCGCCATCACCATGGTGATCGCCTTTATTCTGACCATGCTCTTTTACAAAGATAAAGAACCGGCCGCAGTTTCCGCCGGTGCGGGAGCGGCCGATGGCACAGCAAATGTAGCGGCAGATGCGAAGCAGATCGCCGCATCCGACAGCAAAACGCAGGCAGCTGAAGCAGAGCAGAAAGCAATGGATAAGGCGATTGAAGCAGAGCAAAAGGAAATCACCATCGCCAGCCCATTAAAAGGCCAGCTGGTGAAATTATCGGATGTACAGGACGAAGCATTCTCATCCGGAATCCTCGGACAGGGTGTGGCAGTGCTGCCGGAAGAAGGCGCGCTGTATGCCCCGGCGGACGGAACCATCTCCGCGTTCTTCCCGACCGGTCACGCCATCGGCATGATGACTGTGGACGGTGTGGAACTTCTGATGCACGTGGGTATGGATACCGTACAGTTAGAGGGAAAAGGATTCACCCCTCTGGCAAAAGCAGGCGACGTGGTCAAAAAGGGCCAGAAACTGCTGGAGTTTGATATGGAACTTATCAAAGACGCAGGATTCTCCCTGGTGACGCCGGTGCTGGTATCAAACTATACGGAGTTTGCTGAGGTGATTCCGGCGGAGGGAGAACACATTTCCTGTGGAGAAGAGCTGCTGACCGTGCGCCGGTAAGATGGCGTACCGTGAAATCAATAAGCTAAACAGAAGACAGAGATAACGATTTGTGTCAGGAGGATGAGACAATGCAGAAAGATTTTTTATGGGGCGGCGCGACGGCGGCTAACCAGTCTGAGGGAGGATTCGACCGGGGCGGCAGAGGTCCGGCCATCGTGGATGTGCTGCCGCACGGCGAGTACCGGATGCCGGTGATGGAAGGCGTCATGGATTACAGAGACCTTCCGGCAGATACCTTCTATCCGGGCAGAGAGGCGGTGGACGCCTTCGGACATTATAAGGAAGATATCGCGCTGTTTGCGGAACTGGGGCTTCGCAGCTACCGGTTTTCCATCTCCTGGTCCCGCATATTTCCGACAGGAGAAGAGGAGGAGCCAAACGAGGCAGGGCTGCACTATTATGACAATTATATAGACGAATTACTCAAATACGGCATCGAGCCGGTCGTGACCATCTGTCATTTTGATATGCCGCTGGCTCTGGTGGAAAAATACGGTTCCTGGAGAAGCCGGAAGCTGATCGACTGCTATGTGCGCTATGCGGAGACGCTGTTTGCGCGTTATAAAGAGAAGGTCCGCTACTGGATCACATTTAATGAGATCAACATGCTCATGCACCTGCCGTTTATGGGAGCGGGCATTCGCTTTGAGGAGGGAGAGAATCCGTTGCAGGTCAAATACCAGGCGGCGCATAATGAGCTGATTGCCTCTGCGTTGGCCACAAAGCGGGCGCATGAGATTAATCCCGGGTTTCAGATTGGCTGTATGCTGGCGGCCGGAAGCGTGTATCCGTACAGCTGCAATCCGCTGGATGTTTGGGAGAGCATGAAAAAAGACCGGGAGAATTATTTCTTCATCGATGTACAGGTGCGGGGCGAATACCCGTCCTACGCGAAGAAGTTTTTAGAAAAAGAGGGAATTCATCTGGAAATGGGAGCGGATGACGCCGCGATTCTTCGGGAGAACACGGTCGATTATATTTCCCTTTCCTATTATAACAGCCGCTGCGTCCGGGCAGACGGACAGGGGGAGGCTTCCGGAGGAAATGTATTTGCCTCCGCCAAGAATCCATATCTGACCTGCAGTCAGTGGGGATGGCCGATCGACCCGATGGGGCTGCGTATCACCTTAAATGCGCTCTATGACCGCTACCAGAAGCCACTCTTCATCGTGGAAAACGGTCTTGGCGCCGTGGACGAAGTGGAGGCGGACGGCAGCATCAACGATGATTACCGCATTGACTATCTGCGTTCCCATATCCGGGCGATGATAGAGGCAGTGGATGAGGATGGCGTGGAAGTGCTGGGTTATACCCCGTGGGGATGCGTGGATCTGATCAGCGCCACCACGGGAGAGATGTCCAAACGCTACGGCTTGATTTATGTGGAAAAAGACGACGCCGGACACGGCACCTTAGACCGCCGGAGGAAACAATCTTTTTACTGGTATAAAGATGTGATCGCCCATAACGGGGAGAATCTTCGGTAAGACGGATTTCCCTGCTTCCATAAATCGTTCCTCTGTTTGCACATAAGAAATGTTTTGAAAAAATGTCAGATAGAAACTGCCGTTCACACCTGTCCGTGTGGATGGCAGTTTTTTCATCATGGGACAAAAAAGGAGTTGTACATTTTTTTCCTTTGTGCTAGAATTGGGCTTGTATGTACAAAACAGGAGAGATTATGTATACTTTATTGACAAAAGACGGCCTGGCCAAGCGAGGCAGGCTTGAGACCGTTCATGGTGTGATCGAGACCCCGGTTTTTATGAACGTGGGTACGGTGGGAGCCATCAAGGGAGCGGTCAGTACCGATGATTTAAAGACAATAGGAACACAGGTGGAGCTGTCCAACACGTATCATCTGCATGTGAGGACCGGCGATGAACTGATCAAGAAGTTCGGTGGTCTCCATAAGTTTATGGCCTGGGACAGACCGATTCTCACCGATTCCGGAGGATTTCAGGTGTTTTCCCTTTCCGGACTCCGGCGGATCAAAGAAGAAGGCGTTTACTTCCAGTCTCACATAGACGGCCATCACATTTTCATGGGACCGGAGGAGAGTATGCAGATTCAGTCCAATCTGGGATCCACCATCGCCATGGCTTTTGACGAGTGCCCGCCGAGCAAGGCGGACGAGGCGTATATCCGTAATTCAGTGGCAAGGACCACCCGCTGGCTGGCCCGCTGCAAGGAGAAGATGAAGGAGCTTAACAGTCTGCCGGATACGGTGAACCCGCATCAGCTTCTTTTCGGCATCAATCAGGGCGGCGTCCTGGCCGATGTCCGCAGGGAGCATGCGCGCATCATCAGCGAGATGGATCTGGATGGATACGCCATTGGAGGACTGGCCGTGGGAGAGACCCACGAGGAGATGTACCATATCCTGGATGAGACGGTGCCGTGCCTTCCGGAAGACAAGCCTACGTACCTTATGGGGGTGGGCACACCGGCCAACATCATTGAGGCCGTAGACCGGGGTGTGGACTTTTTTGACTGCGTCTATCCGTCGAGGAACGGACGTCATGGTCATGTGTACACCGGACATGGCAAGCTGAACCTTTTTAATAAGAAGTATGAGCTGGACCCGAGACCAATCGAGGAGGGCTGCGGATGCCCGGCCTGCCGGACGTACAGCCGCGCTTACATCCGCCATCTGTTAAAGGCGAAGGAGATGCTCGGAATGCGTCTCTGCGTGCTTCATAACCTGTATTTCTACAATCATCTGATGGAACGCATCCGCGCCGCCATCGAGGAGCACCGCTACAAAGAGTTTAAGAAGGAGACCCTCGCCGGATTTCTGACCCCGGAAGAGGAACTGCGATAATCTGCGCATCCACAGCAGAGCAGCACATCCGGACAAGCTCCGCAGCATGTATCGGTTTCGATCACAGGGCCAGAGAGTATCTGACACTGTGAGAATCATATAAATAATTCATATTAAAAAGAGAAAATGGAGGTAGTAACATGTTATTAAGTCAGGCGGCAAGCGCCAACATTATAACAATTATTCTTTACGTTGTCGTATTCGGAGCAATCATTTACTTTATGATGATCCGTCCGCAGAAGAAGCAGCAGAAGGAAGCAGCTGCCATGCATGCCAGCATGCAGGCCGGCGACAGCGTTCTCACGACCAGCGGGTTCTACGGAGTGATCATCGACGTGATGGACAACACCGTAATCGTTGAGTTCGGTAACAACCGTAACTGCCGTATCCCGATGCAGAAAGACGCCATCGCGGCAGTGGAGAAGCCAAACCTTACCAAGACAGAAGAAGAGTAGACATGATGACAGGAACCGTTGCGCGCGCAGCGGTTCTTTTTTCTTCCACGGGAAACTGCGGTCCATAAAATAAAATGCTCCGCCCTCCAAAGGCCAAAAAGGCAATTCTACTGCGGAGGGGTGTACATTTTCCGGAAAAATATATAAGATAAAAGAAAAAGAAAGCGGGTGTCGCCATGGATCTTATCAAAATCGGAAAATATATCGCCTCAAAAAGAAAGGCACTGGGGGTTACGCAGGTGCAGCTGGCGGAGAAACTGGGCATGAGCGATAAATCTGTGTCAAAATGGGAGAGGGGAGTCTCCCAAAGTTAAAGAAATTACCTACAAATCCACGCTTACATTACTTCCAATACAAAATCAAAGATTTATTGGAGGTATCATTATGACTCAGAACTTAACGTACACCAAATGCGGTGATTACTATATCCCTGACATCAGATTAGCGCACATAGACGCACATACGCTTGGCAAAAATGGCAGGATGCGTAGAACCTTCTTGGAGCAGAACAATCCCATACTTTTCAATGATATGGTTTTGACGGAAACCCTGTTTCCGCACCTGTGGGAAGTACAGCAGACTTGCGATAAGCGAAAGGAGTTGTTGATGGCGGATTTGTTGTTGAAGAACCCGGCGCCAGACAAGACAACACAGCAGCTTGCGTGGGTGTCGCACATGAATAGCCTGAAAGCACAGGCCGAGGAAATCATCCTCCGTGAACTGATTTATGAGGAGGATGTTGCATGAGATTGCTTGAAGAATTTTGGTATGGCAATATTGAGCCTACCGACTATGATATTTCTCCCAGCAAGGAGTATAAGAAATTGCAGGAACTGATCTGTAGGAATGAAGAAAAACTCCGAGCTACCATGACTGACGAGCAGAAGGATCTGTTTGAGAAATACTCGGATTGTGTGCGGGAGTATCAGACTATTACAGACTGCCTGATATTCCAGAACAGCTTTAAGCTGGGTGCCAGAATGATGTTAGAAGTCATGGAAGAATAAAAATGATAAATTTGCCACCCGTGGGAGTAATCTTTCGGGTGGCATTTTGCATCTGTCAAAATATAAAAAATAATTTCTGACTGTCCAAAATCGGTGC
>DXEQ01000087.1 GCA_019114885.1 Candidatus Anaerobutyricum stercoripullorum | reverse complement strand
ATCTGAATAAGCATCGGATTGGCGTGATCATCCGTATCAAAGGCCTGGACACAAAAACAAAATAAGACCAGATAATATCATAAAGAGATACAGTACAAAAAAGACTGTTGAAGAATCGGACCTCCGTTTTTTTCAACAGTCTTTTTTATGGGAAAATCCGGCAGGATTTTTAATCGCAAAGATTCACGAAGCATCTGCCCGGGCCATCATCTCTGCGCCTTTTTATCCTCGGCAATCTGCAGCAGCCGCATCTCAAACTGCTGCCGGTCTTTCTGGCGCAGTGTCTGGAGGATGAGGCCCGCGAACAGCGACATCAGCGCGGCCATCTCAATAAATCCGCAGACGACCAGCGTCGGGAAGTTCGGCACTGCGCCGATTTCCACATAGGTGATCAGGACCGGCACGAAAAAGATGGCGGCAAGGATGGTCAGAAGTATGGTGATGATGCCGAAAAAGTTGAGCGGCTTGTAATTCTTATATAAGCGAAAGATGGTAAACAGCACCCGGATGCCATCCGAATATGTATTTAACTTGGACTCGCTTCCTTCCGGACGGTCCCGGTATTCAATGATCACATTTTCAACGTACATATTTTTGTCGATGGCGTGGATACTCATCTCGGTCTCAATCTCAAAACCTTTGGAAAGAACGGGAAAACTCTTGACAAACTGGTAACTGAACGCCCGGTAGCCGGTCATGATATCCTTGATCTCGCTTTTGAACAGGAAGTTGATGGACTTGCGGACAATACTGTTGCCCAGGTTGTGGAAAGGCCGCTTGTTTTCCTCGAAATAAGTGGAGGAGAGCCGGTCGCCCACGACCATATCCACATTTTTTGTGAGAACCTGGTCGGCCATCTGGCGGGAATACTCCGCCGGATAAGTATCGTCGCCGTCCGTCATGATATAACACTCCGCGTTGATCTCCCGGAACATGCGCCGGATGACATTGCCCTTGCCCTGTTGGTATTCGTACCGGACAACGGCACCGGCGCGACGGGCCAGCTCGGCGGTGTCATCGGTGGAATTATTATCGTAAACGTAGATCACGGCCTCCGGCAGCGCCTGCCTGAAGTCCGTGACGACTTTCTCTATGGTCTTTCCCTCATTGTAACAGGGAATCAGAACTGCGATTTTATCCATTCTATTTCTCCTTTGCATTTGTTTGCGACTGTCCACATTCTATCACACAAAAATGGTTCCCGCAATTTAAAAATGGTGCGGGAAAGAAGCGTTGATTTTTTCGCCGAAACAGGTATAATCAGAATAGATTGCGGGAAGGGCGAAGACGCGCCTGCGGGGAATCTGCGCCTGCATCATATTTATAATAAGGAAGAAAATGTAACATTTAGGAAGGAGACAGTGTATGATCATTCGTCTGATACTGTGCTTTTTTACCGCTGTCGCGCTGACCATGCGGTTTGCGCTCCCGGAGGAGCTTGGCGAGCTGGCCGGCGGCAGCAAGATGCTGAATATATTTTATAACTTTCAACTGAGCCTGTCGGGAACCATGGCGGCGTCCACGGTGATTCTCATCGCTCTTATCCTGCTGGAGCGCTATCTGAGCCGGAAGCAAGCGAAGCGAGATCTCCTGCTCGGCTTTTTTTCCTTTGTGGTAGCTGTCGTCTGGGCCATGGGTGAGAGTTTCCGGGAGGTGGATTCTCTGGCGCTGTGGCATGCGGGCGCGGGACAGGCGGCAAAGACGGTGGTATATATCGTGGGAATCACCTGGTTTCTGATGGAGATCGGAGCGCTCCTCACCGTTTTCCTGGAAGGAAGGTGGGACTGGAAGTGGAAGGAGGGACGTTTAAAGAAAATGTACGCGGCCCATCCGTTTGCTCTGCCTTTTCTCGGACTGACGGTGTGCTGGCTGCCCCATCTGCTGCTGTCCTATCCGGCTGCCATGTGTGTTGACGGGTGGAACCAGATGCTGCAGTTTTTCGGGGTGCAGAAGTTTACCTCCCATCATCCGCCGGTCCACACGATACTGATGGGACTGACGGAGAAGCTGGGGCTGACAGTTGGGAGCGCCAACCTGGGACTGTTTCTTCATATCGTGCTGCAGACCCTTGTGTTTGCCCTGATCATGGCCTATATGTTTTCTGCCATGCGTAAGCTTTCGGCGCCGCTATGGCTTCGGATTTTATCTTTTGTCATCGCCATTGTATCGCCATATTACACCCAGTATATCGGACTGATCGTGAAGGATAATCTCTATTCTTATTTTATACTGCTCTTTGTGATCGAGGTCATATACATGCTCGTGCAGGGACAGGAATACTGGCACAGCAAGAGACATCTGCTTCTACTTGCCGTATCGGTCATCGGCTCCCTGCTGTTTCGCAATAACGGGCAGTACGTCATCTATCCGATGATGCTTCTCATTCTCATCATACTGATCGCGCAGCGAAGAAAAGAGAGCGGACGACGGGCACTGGCTGTGGCAGCCGTTGTTTTTCTGGCATCTGCCAGTATCGCTGTCGGCACCCAGAGCTGTCTGATGCAAAGATACGGGATTGCGGACGGAAGTATCAAGGAGGCGCTCTCCCTGCCGTTTCAGCAGACGGCCCGCTACGTAAAGGAGCACGGGGATGAAGTGACGAAGGAAGAGCGGAAGGCGATCCGGGCGGTGCTGCCTTATCAGAAACTGGGGGAGAGGTACGACCCGAAGATCTCCGACCCGGTCAAGGATACTTACAGGACGGAGGCGTCCACAAAAGACCTGATGAATTATCTGGCTGTCTGGCTGCAGCAGGGACTGAAACACCCGGTCACTTACATTGAGGCGACCATGAATCAGAATTATTATCTGCTCTACCCGCTGGCGGAGAATACCACCCTCTATGACGCGGCGGAGACGGATAAGGTGGCGGCCGGAATGCTGGCGGAAGAGCTGGGCGTCCATGAGGTGCCGCTCATCCAGAAACTGGACCGCTGGCGTACCGGAGTGAACAAGGTGCTGTTTACCTTGCCGGTGTTCGGGCTTTTGTCCAGTATGGCAGTTTTTAATTTGATTTTAATTTACCTCTGTTACGGTAGCATTAAAAAAAGAATACCGCAGATGGCGCTGGTGCTCATGCCGCTTCTGCTGAGCGACGCAGTCATTGTGCTGGCTCCGGTGATCAAGGGACATCCGAGATATGCCTTTCCGGTCATTTACTCGATTCCGATCGTGTTTGCGGCTTTTCTTTATTTAAGAAACGCGAAAGAATTAAGAAAGAACTTTGCTTGACTTTTTGCGGGCAAAACGATAGAGTAGACATGTTAATGTAAAATAGTTTAAAGGAGGATATTATGAAAGTAATGAACAGGAAAAAAGTAATGTTCACAGGACTTGCGGCAGGAGCGGCATTATGTGCTTTCGGCCTTACCGCCATCCCGGGAAATGTACATAAGCTTGCCGCAGTGCAGGCAGAAGAGACGGCCTTTACCGGCAGCGGAGTGTATAACGGAGTGTTCTATCAGAACGGACAGCCTTACACCGGCGTGATGGACCGGAAGTACTACAAAGACGGTGTGTTCCAGAACACCGCCAACGGCTGGATCAAGGCGGATGGCAAGAGATATTATCTCAAGAACGGAAAGGCCCGCAAAGGATTTAAGAAGTTAAAAAGCTTCACCGGCAACAACAAGAAGTATAAATATTACTTCAACAAAGACGGTTCTCTTTCCACCAACCTTTTTAAAGACTGGGGATATAAGAAATGTCTCAAGAGAAAGATGACCATCGAGATCAATACGAAGACACATAATCTGACTTTCTATCTGTACGATAAGAAGACGAAGAAATACAATATCCCGGCCAAGACGGTGGTATGTTCCACATCCGCCAAGCCGAACGGTACACCGAGAGGACATTTCTTCCTGATGAAGACGTCCGCAAAGAGATGGGTGCATGTGCCGAACAATACGACCCGGAAGTATCAGTGGGCAGTCCGCATTGCGGGCACACCGACGCTCATCCACAGCAGTGTGTACAGACAGTACGGCAACAACAAGTCTCTGATTGCGGATTACTACAACACGCTGGGAAGCAGCAATACCTCCTACTGTGTTCGTCTGCAGGCAGCCAATGCCAAGATCGTTTATGATATTGCCACGAAGACCAATAAGAAGGAACGTACCTGGGTGGATATCGTAAAGAACAACAATCAGGGACCTTTCGGCGTGGTAAAATTAAAGGATACGACAGGTAAGCTGAAATCCAGCAGAAAGACAGACCCGACAGACCCGGCTCTGTTCCCGACCAATCCTTTTTCTGTTGACGAATAATTCATTCTTTGAGGGAAGAGGAGACCATGAATATTCAGTTTTCTAAAAAGGATACAAATATCGTGAAGGGCGTTGCGATTCTCGCAATGCTCTTCCATCATTGTTATGTGACAGAAGTCAGCTTTAAGGCCCACGGAGTCTCTTTCGCACCTTTTTCAAAGGGGACTGTGGTGTCACTGGCACTCTGGTCCAAGGTGTGCGTGGGGATTTTTGTATTTCTCTCCGCGTACGGAATCACGCTGGCGTTAAAAAGACTTTACGATAATGGACAGTACGACCGGAAGAATCTTTCCTGGGCTTCCTCGCGGAGAGTGTGGAAGATTCTGGCCGGATTCTGGCCGGTCTTTTTGCTGGCAGTACTCGGCTGTGCTCTCTGGGCCCCGGACAGTTTTTCCGTGTACGGACAGGGAGTCTCGAAGATTCTTTATGTGATTCTGGACTTTCTGGGGCTTGCGGATCTGTTCGGCACACCGACGCTGATCGGGACCTGGTGGTATCTGAGTCTGGCCTTTGTGGAGATTCTGATTCTCCCGCTCCTCTATCTGGTATACCGGCGGTGCGGCGCGTTTCTGACGGTTTTGCTGAGTTTCTTTTTGCCGATGGCATTATCTCTGGATATGTCGGAACTGGTGCGGTACCTTCCGGCCATGGCGCTGGGCGTCTGGTTCGCGCAGGAAGATCTGTTTGTGAAGATCTTCGAGTGGAGACTGCCCCATGCGGGGCTGTCGGTCACAAGGATTGTGGAGTTTCTCGTGCTGGCGGTCGTGCTGGCGGGAACCGTTTGGCTTAAGAGTTCAGAATTCGGAAAAGCCCACACCAATATCACAGACAGCGTCACTCCGCTGGCGGTGATTCTGTTTACGTGGCTTTTCCTTGCGGGCATCCCTGTTCTTCGGGATGTGCTGGCTGTTTTTGGAAAGTATTCCATGAATATTTTTCTGCTGCATAATTTTATCCGGGCCAGATGGTTTGAGGATTTCTCCTATTCCTTCCGGTTCTGGTGGCTGATCGTGCTGGTGCTGCTGCTTGATAACTTTATCCTTTCCGTGGGAATCGAGTGGCTGAAAAAACTGCTGCATTACAATACATTTGTATCAAAAACAGAGAACAGGCTTCGGGCCGTGACACTGGAGAGAGGAAACAATGGATAATCTGACACAGCAAAACAGAAAATACTATAATGAGATCAACATCGCCAGAGGCATCGGCATCCTGCTTGTCGTGTTGGGGCATGCCCTGAAACAGACCGGTGTGACCGATCTGGCGGTGAACGTGCTCATCGAGGTGATCTACAGCTTTCATATGCCGCTGTTTTTCGTGCTGTCCGGTTTCGTATCCGTGAAGATTCTCGCGTATACGAAGACGGAAGAGTACGTAAGGTTCATCAGAAGCCGTATGTTGCGTCTTCTGCTCCCGTATTTTGTGATGGGAGTCCTTTATATGCCGTTAAAGTATTTCCTGTCGCGCTTTGCGAGAAATCCTTATGATTTTTCCGCGGCCTGGAAGCTAATCATCGGGGTGAATCCCAATACCACCATGTGGTTTTTGTATACCCTTTTTTGGGTATCGGTAATCGCACTGTTCCTCGTACGAAGAAAAGTGCTGTTACCGATGCTGGCGGGTTCCGCCGTACTTTCCGCGGCAGCTTTTCATTTTGACTGGGGAATCCGGACGCCGAAGTATTTCTTTTTCTTCGTTCTGGGTCTCTGCATCAGAGAGTATTATGAAAAGTTTCAGCGGATGATGGCAAAGAGATGGAGTCTCGCTCTGGCGGCGGCCCTGTTTCTTGCAGGTAATGTGGCTCTGTACTGTGAATTCCCGGCGGCGGGTTTTGTGACTTCTGTGACGGGAAGCATTCTGTGCATGGTCTTTTCCCTGTGGATTCTGCAGACGGCGGGCAGCCTGCCTGACGGCTTTGGTACACTGGGAAAGAGCAGCATGGATATCTACATTTTATCAGATCCGGTACAGACAGTATCAAGATTGATTTTGTGGAATATACTGCATCTGCCGAATATTCTCGTTGTGCTGATGTGTTTCCTTCTGGGAGTCGGCGCATCGTATCTGGCGGCAAAGTATATCCTGCGCAGATTCCGGATATTCCGGCTGCTTTTGTTCGGAGAACGATGAACACACGGCGATACTTTATAAGGATGCGCCGGGTTTTTCCGGACAGATTAATAAAAATGACAGATGATATGTGACAGAAAGGATTATTTATGAAAAAAAATGCAATGGCAAAAGCGGCGGCGACGCTGATGGCTGCGGTCATTCTGGCGGGCAGCGGGTCAGTGGCGCAGGCAGCGGAGAATGTCGATACACAGGATAACATTTCTTTATGGGTGGGAGATTCCCGCACCGTTCTCATTTATCAGGATCTGGATATGAAGGCGCCGAACGGGAAGGCTTACCGGGATAAGGCGAGAGTTTCCGGCGGATACCTGTATCTGACCTACAGGGACTGCTACGCCGCCAGAGGAAGCGGATACGATCTGGCTGTGAAGGCCATGACGAAGGCCGTAAAAGTTGTCGGCAAAGAAGGCCGTCAGAATGTGGTACTTTCTTCCGGCCTGAACGATCTTTATAAGACGGAGGTCAATCCGTTTTCCACAAAAGTAAAGGGCAAAAAGGTGACGGCAAGTCCGGAGGTCCTGGCCAAGAAATACTGGAAGTTATATAAGAAGAATCTGATCAAAAAGTATCCGGAGGACCGTTTTTATATCACTTCCCTGAATCCGGTCTACTGTCCGCTGTATTACAGAGGTAATTCGGTGACCAATGATAAGGTGATCCGGTTCAACAAGAAGTTAAAGAGTCTGATCGCCAAGTCGTCGTTTACCAATGTGTCTTACGTGGACACTTACAAATATATTTTCAAAAAGCAGGGGCTGCTCCACAAAAAGAGCGCGTACCGTTACGCTTTGAAGTACCGGACGACCAATGTGCGCTATATGCGGGAGAGTTCCAGTTATCAGCTTCATTATTCTGATAAGGTCAATAAGATGGTTTATAATTATGTGAACCAGTTTATCGGGCAGGATGAGTAGTGCGCTGGAGAAGAAACAGATGTAGAAGAGGAAAGGGGGATTCCTGATCATGAAGAAACTCGGAAAGCATTATCTGGCCCTGCTGGTGTTTGTGGCTGCCTTTGTGGTGTTCGCCCAGGTGGGCTGCGCCGCCAGAAAGCCGGTGCGGATGAGTAAGTCCAGCATCACCATGGTGGCCGGAAAGATGAAGAAGCTGAAACTGCAGCAGGCAAAAAATAAGAAGGTCCAGTGGTCTGTGAGCAATAAAAAGGTACTCTCGGTCGATGAGAAGGGCCGGGTTTACGCGTTAAAGAGCGGTTCCGCCTATGTGAAGGCACAGTATAAGAACCGGGTCTACAAATGTAAGGTTACCGTTGTGGGATTTAACAGGCAGAAGCTGACCCTGGCCCACGGAGATAAATACAAGCTTAAGCTCAAGAATGCCAAGGCGGTCCGCTGGTATTCCAAGGATCCAAAGGTGGCAAAGGTATCTTCCAAAGGTGTTGTGAAGGGCAAGAAGACCGGCAAGACGACGGTGATCTGCCAGACTTCCAGCGGAAGAAAGATCAAATGTAAGGTTTACGTGGCAAGCTTAAGCAACGCGGCCAGCGAGATGGTCATCGGCACTTCCCGGAAGGTGGATGTGTTAAACACCGGCAACGCCTGCGCGTGGAGTTCTTCGGCGTCGGATGTGGCCACAGTCGCCCCGGACGGCACCGTGCAGGCCATAAAGAATGGAACGACCACCATCCGATGCAAGACGGGCAAGGCGTCCTTAAGCTACAGCCTGAAAGTGATCAATCCGAATAACATTGTGACGGAGAAGGCGTCCCTGCCGGCAGATACCAGCGCGGACAGCGTTACGGTGACGATCAACAGTTATCCGACTAATAAGACGTATACCATCTGGAAACAGAATGCGAAGGAAAATATCATCGAGTCCCTTCCTCATTATATGCCGGGACATGGATGCTCCGCCTCCTCTCTGGCCTGTGTGCTGAGCGGCTATGCCGGATTTACCCAGCTGCCGCGATATATCGTGGAAAATGTGGAGTTCAACCTGTTTGGTTCGGAATGGGTCACAAACTACAGCAAGAAGGATACAGACAGCAGCAAAGACCGTCCGGACCCAATCAGTCTCTACGGTATCACAAAGGTGCTGGAGTCTTACCATGTGGGTTATAAGCTGGTGAGAGACTTTGACGACGTCAGTGCCCTGACAGAGATCGAGAATCACCTTAAGACCGGTAATCCGGTGATTTTCATTGTGGATAATGAGAGCCGGTTCGGTGGTCTGAAAAATAAATGGACGTCCAGCTATCACTGCATGACCATGCTGGGCATGACGGATACCAATGAAGTGATCGTGGCGGATACGGTGAACCGTTCCACCAGCATCTTCGGCAAGAATCAGCGGATCAAATACGCGCCTCTGTACGAGTTGCTCGGCTACATGTTCCCATGTACCAACACCACATCCACCTCTGTTTACTGGAGTGGTAAGGGAAGCAGCGGCGGCTATATTCTGGTCAATCCGCAGGGATGATGCCGCAGTATTTCTTTTATTGGGATGCAACTAATGTAACCGGGATTCCGCTGTACACAATGGCTCTTGCTTGCAGCGGAATCCTTCATTTTGTCAAAAGCGACATTATATATAGAAGGAACAGCGATGAGAACAGGAAGAATATCAAGAATGACAGGCAGATTTCTGGCGCTGACCCTGGCAGTTTCCCTGGCCTGGCCGGCGGCAGCGCAGGCAAAGACAGTGACCACGCCGGAGGCCAGCCTGCCGGCAGAATCCAACGTGGGACAGATTACAGTGACAGTCAACGCAGACAAGGGAACGAGGACGTTTACCGTCTTCGGTCAGCATAAAAAGCCGTGGAAGAAAGACAAATATTTAAAGCTGCACGGCTGCGCGGTGAGTTCCCTCACCACAGTGCTTTCGGGATACAAAAAGAAATATAAAGATTACACGCCGCAGCGGGTGCGGGATGAGGTCGAGAAAAAGGCGCTCGGCACGGCGGTCTGGAACCGGAACTACAGCAAGACGATCATGAAGCAGATGCCGATTTCCATGTATGGCTTTTCCAGAGTGCTGAATTACGCCGGCATCAAAACCCGGTACGTTCGTACATTTACCAATAAGAGTGCGAAAAAGCAGATCAAAAAGCATCTGAAGACCGGAAATGTGGTCGTAATCGAAGCCAATAACCGGACGCAGAAAAACGGACGTTTCAGCCGGAAGACCACCACGAGATGGGCCCTCGGCAAGCACACCATGGTGCTTCTGGGACTCACCGATACCGGAAAAGTCATCGTGGCGGATTCCTCCCAGAGAGAGTGGTCCGGCAAACAGCAGCGGATCAAGTTCACCACGGTAAAAGAGATCGTGAAATACCTGATCCCGTGCACTTCCTCCGTGAAGACAAACTACTTCTCGAGCACCTCCAATTCCGGCGGATATGTGCTGGTGAATCCGCAGGAGTAAGCGCGCGCCGGAAGGTGAAAGTAAAAACATTTCAGCCATGCATCTCGGAAACGCGCTGCTGCGCAGCTTACCCGGCACATGGCTGGAGGCGGAGAAAACATTTCAGCCATGCATCTCGGAAACCGCTGCTGCGCAGCTTGCCCGGTGCTGTCGCACCTGTTTCCTCGATTATGGCATAGCGCCATATGTCAGAAAGGGACAATAGAGCTTACGCAAGTGAACTTGCGACGCCTCTTTTGTCCCTTTCTGCCGCATGGCTGAAATGTTTTGAAAAAAGTGCTTGATTTCCTGGGAAATATGTGTATAATAGAACATGTTGTGTGACATGATAGCGATGAAGCGCGAGGTTGCTGCGCATGACGCAGGTTTTCCGTGGA
>DXEQ01000086.1 GCA_019114885.1 Candidatus Anaerobutyricum stercoripullorum | reverse complement strand
ACCATTGCTTTATTTATACAGACGGCCAGTCAGTATGACAGCCGGGTATATGTGGAAGTGGAGGATAAGAAGGTCAATGCCAAGAGCATCATGGGAATGATGACGCTGGGATTGGCAGCAGGTGAGGAGATTACCGTGTCAGCGGCCGGAGCCGACGAACAGCAGGCAATTGAACATATTGAGCGCTATCTGAATAATGAGATCAAGGCGCAGTGATCATACGAGAAGGAATAAAGATAAGGCGGCGGAGCCATCCGAAAAGGAGGATGGCTCCGCCGCCTTATTTGGTCGGGGGCGTCAGCCCGTAATAGCTGTAGAGCAGCTCTTCATCCATGGACAGGAGCGTCCACTTTCCGTCTGCGATGCCGAAGACGACAGTGCCGTCCGTCTGCGTCACTGGCGCTGTCTCGCGGAAATCATCATAGAGGGAAGCGAAAAGTTCCTCATCGGATGGTTCCTCCTCTGAGGAATCCCCGTCCTGTCCCTCGTGCCGGTGACCGGAGAAGAGGGAGGAGAAGAGATCTCGCAGGCTGTCCCAGAAGGAAGAACCGGAGATGCTGTTCTCCACCTCCTCGGCGATGGCTTCCGGCAGAGTGGAAAAGTCCGTGTTTTCCGTGTGTACCGAGACGGTGCAGCGGTTATAGCTGGTCTGGGTCCCGGTGATCGTATAGCTGGCGGACTGCAGGATCTCGTCGCAGAGTTCGTCGGTATCGATCGTCAGACCGGCGTCCTCCAGGAGTGTGTCGATTCCGTAGTCGGCCAGAGTGTCGTCCACGTAGTCCCGGACGTAAGCCCGGACGTCAGGATTCTCCTGCAGCGCAGGCGGCAGATAGGCAGGGTCCACGGAAGAAAAATCCATGGACGCTGCCATGGAAAATATCTGTCGGACCGCATCCTGACACTGCCTGGTGACCTGATGCAGGTAGAACAGATATCCTCCGGCGACGCCGCCGGCAAGCAGTAGAAGGACGAGAAGAATGATGAGAATCTTCCGGCGCTTTCGCCTCGGTTTTGGAGCGGAGGCCGGACGGTCTCCCGGCTCCGGGCCGGCCGTATTCTGTCTGCTGCCGCGGCCCGGGTGAGTGTTCACCGGCGTGTAATGCGCGTTGCTTAAAGGCTGCCCGCAGGACGGACAGATCATATCGTCTTCGTGGTAAGGGGTACCGCAGTATGGACATTTCATAAAAGAAAACCTCCTTGCTGGTCAAAAGCGGGGAATCCCCGCGTCAGATTCCTGTGCGTTTGCAACAGTATAGTGAAAAACAGAAAATGTGTCAAGAATTGATTTTTTTCGGCTTTTGCCATAGTTTTTATTGGCAAATGTATCAGGAACATATAAAATGAGAGTAACTGCCCGGTGCGCGACCTGCGAATCCGCAGGCGGCAGGGGTTTTGGGAGGCGGCAGCGCAACGAAGCCGCAGGGCCGCCGCATGATGATAGCATAAGCACCGGATGCGATGTTTGCGCTCCGGCGATGTAATTTCGTGAGGCGGTAGATATTGTCAGAAAACGATGAGGGAACGAGATGGAGAGCATGAAGAAGAGAAAAAGAAGGCTGACCCGGGCCGCCGCGGCGGTGCTGGCGATTCTGCTGGCTGCCTGCGCCGGACTGCTGGTGTACAGCCGGAATAAAAATATACAGGGAGAGACGCAGAAGAAGATCGGGGCCGTCTACATGACCATGAACAATCCGTATTTTAACGTGGTGAATGAGAAGATCAAATCGGTGGTCCGCAGCCGGGGCGACGTGATGGTCACCAGAGATTCCGCGCTGGATTCGGAGATGCAGAACCGGCAGATCGAAGCCTTTGTGCAGGATGGGGTGGACGCCATTCTGGTCAATGCAGTGGACTGGATCAAGGTGGAACCGGCGCTGGCTGACGCCCGGGCGGCGGGAATCCTGGTGATCGCGGTGGATGCTCTGGTGCGGGACAGTTCGCTGGTGGACGGGAGCATCATCTCCGATAATTATCAGGCGGGCGTTCTCTGTGCAAAGGACCTGATGCTGCGCAGAGACAGCGGCCGAATCCTGTTTCTGATTCAGGAGACCAACCGCTCGGCGGTGGACCGGATACAGGGATTTAAGGATACGCTGGATGCGGCGGGCTGGCCCTATGAGGTGGTGGATGAGCTGGACTGCAAGGGCCAGCTGGAGATCGCGCAGCCGCTGGTGGAGCAGTTGCTGGTCGACGGAGCGCAGATGGACGTGGTCATGGGCCTGAACGATCCAAGCGCCCTCGGCGCCATGGCGGCGCTGGACGCGGCGGGACGGCTGCCGGATGTGCTTGTCTACGGGGTGGATGGAGCGCCGGAGGCAAAGACCATGATTTATGAGAAGCGGATGACGGCCACGGCGGCGCAGTCGCCGCTGCAGACCGGGGAGGAGACGGCGGAGCTTCTGTACAAGGTACTGGATGGCCGGGAGATACCGAAGGAGACGGTGATCCCGGTGCGCCTGATCACGCAGGAAAATATCGGGCTGTTTAATTTGAGTAGCTGGGAATAAAACGAAAGGCAGACACGGAGAGGAGAGAGACGAATGGAAAAATCGGCACGGCATATGGAAAGGTCGGACTTTTATCTGAACAGCTGTCTCTGGATGATGGGGATTCTCAATCTGATCATGGTGCTCTTTCTGGCGGGCACGATCACCCTGACCCAGTACAGGATTGCCTTTGCGCAGAATGCCAGAAGCTTTCTTTCACAGCTGGCGGTGATGCCGGAACAGCCGCAGATTCGGATGCTGACGGTGGTGGGCTGCTGTGTGCTCATCGCTCTGGTCATGGTCGCAAAGAGGGACGGGGATGTGCAGGGGACAGGATGGTTTACCTCACTCAGCTTTCTGGAGATTGTTCTGGTACTTCTTTTGATGTGGCAGCTGGACATGGGATATAACGGGATTGTGTTTTTCGTTTTTGCGGATATCCTGTTTTATGTGAAGCGTTCCGGCAGCCGGCTGCTCATTCTGGTACTGGCCTTCCTCTGTTATCTGGCGGGCAATTACCAGTTGGTATCGCTGCTCTTTCCCATGAACTCTTTTGAGACGTGGGTGTCCTTTTACGATTACAATACGGGACGGTTCTTTCTGGGCATGCGGACCCTCTGCGAGCTGGGCAACACCGTGCTGTTTCTTGTTTACATGATTCTTCTTCTGCTGGCGGACCGACAGGAGAACGAGCGGATCACCAGCCTCAACGAACAGCTCCAGAGAGCCAACGAACAGCTCCACGCCTTTGCGGAGGAGAAGGAGCAGATGGGAGAGACCCGGGAGAGGAACCGGCTGGCCCGGGAGATCCACGATACGCTGGGACATATCCTGACCGGGATTTCCGTGGGAGTGGATGCGGTCTCGGTGTTGATGGACGTATCTCCGGAGGCGGCAAAGAAGCAGCTGGCCACGATCGGAGATATGGCGAGAACCGGGCTGAACGATGTGCGCCGCTCTGTGCGCAAGCTGAAACCGGACGCGCTGGAGAGAATGTCTCTGGAAAACGCCATCTTCCAGATGACGGAGGAGATGTCAAAGGGGACCAACACGAAGATTTATTTTGCGTCCTATATGGATAAACTGGAGTTTGAGCCGGACATTGAAGAGACGTTGTACCGCATCGTGCAGGAGAGCACGACCAACGCCATCCGCCACGGAAAGGCCACGGAGATCTGGATCCGCATCAGTGAGAAAAACGGGGAGATGATCCTCATGGTCAGCGACAACGGCCGGGGCTGTGCGGATATCGAGGAAGGTTTTGGCTTAAAACACATGCGGGAGCGGGTGGAACTGGCCGGAGGCTCCCTGTTTTATGAGGGAGTATTCGGGTTTACCGTGATTGTGAAGATTCCGATCCGGCGGCGGCCGGAGACCGCGCCGGCGGACGGAGGAAAAAATGTTATGGACCGCGCAGCGGGCCCGGAAAGGGGAGAGCAGGATGATAAAAGTGATGATTGCCGATGACCAGGAATTGATTCGGGAGAGCCTGGGTATTGTGCTGGGAGCCAATCCCGATATGGAGGTCGTGGGCATGGCGGCCGACGGCCGGCAGGTGCTGGAGATGATTCCGCAGGAGAAGCCGGATGTGATCCTCATGGACATCCGCATGCCCGGCATGGACGGAGTAGAGTGTACCAGACAGGTCAAGGAGAAATACCCGGATATATTTGTGATTGTTTTGACCACTTTTGATGATGATGAGTATGTGTACGGCGCGTTAAAATACGGAGCCAGCGGTTATCTCTTAAAGGGAATCTCCATGAAAGAGCTGGCGGAAGCTATCCGCACAGTCATAAGCGGACGCGCCATGATCAATCCGGAGATCACGGACAAGGTGGTGAAACTCTTTAATCAGATGGCCAGAAGCAATTACGCCATTCAGGTGGATGAGGCGCAGACGAAGGAACTGACCAAAACGGAGTGGAAGGTGATCCAGAAGATCGGCTGTGGATTTTCCAACAAGGAAGTGGCGTCGGACCTGTGTCTGTCCGAGGGCACGGTGCGCAACTACTTAAGTTCCATATTGGCAAAGTTAGATTTGAGAGACCGGACCCAGCTTGCCATCTGGGCTGTCCAGACGGGCGCGGTCAACCGGATGTGGGGAGATGACTGATGGGAGCAAGAGGAAAAAAGATGCTGGCCGTTCTGGGCGCGGCGCTTCTATTGTTTGCCGCCCTCTGGCTGACTGTGTTTTACCGGGACAGCAAGACGCTGCATATCGGTATCTTTTACGGCAGCAACTGGGAGGTGCCCGGAACCATGCATTATGATATATTTGATCAGGCCATAGAGAAATATAAAACGGAACACGACGATGTCACCGTCACCTATGAGGAAGGGATTCCGTCGGAGGAATATTCCGAGTGGCTGTCGGGAAATATCCTCACCGGTTCCGAACCGGATGTGTTTATCATCCTGGACGAGGACTTTCAGACACTGGCGGCGGCCGGGGTGCTGGAGCCGCTGGACCATATGCTGCAGGGAGAGGACGGAGCCGGGGACTGTTTTTATGAATCGGCTCTGGCGGCAGGGGTCTATGAGGGACGCCAGTATGCCCTGCCTTTTGAGTGCAATCCCACATTGATGTTTGTCAATAAGACTCTGCTGCGGCAGGAAGGCATCGACATGCCGGAGGACGACTGGACCTGGGATGACTTCTATCGCATCTGCCGTCGGGTGGTGAAGGACACCGACGGGGACGGACAGATCAATCAGTTTGGATACTGCGGATACAGCTGGAAGCAGGCAGTCTATTCCAACGGACTTACGCTCTTTGATGAGGCAGGAACGGACTCCATGCTGGATGACGACCGGTTTGCCGAGGCGGTGAGCTTCGTGCGGCAGCTGCAGGAGACCAACCAGGGAGTGCAGGTGAGCTCCAATGATTTTGACCTGGGAAATGTGGTGTTCATGCCGCTGACTTTCTCTGATTACCGGACGTACATGCCGTATCCGTGGCGCATCAAAAAGTATTCGGACTTCGAGTGGAACTGTATCTCCATGCCGGCGGGACCGGAGGGAGATAATACCTCCTCCATGGAGACATTGCTCATGGGAATCAGCGCCAGGACCACCCACAAAAAGGAAGCCTGGGAATTCTTAAAACTGCTGACCATGGACGAAGAGATTCAGAAGCTGATCTATCAGGACGCCTCCGGCGCTTCCGCACTCCGCTCGGTGACCACATCGCAGGAGATGATGGAACTCCTCAACGAAGACACGCCGGGAGACAGTGATATCGACCTTTCTCTGCTGGACGCTACCATCGGGAAGGCCGTTCCTTCGGAGAACCTGCGCAGATATCAGGAGGCGGAAGAGCGGATGGATCATGTCCTGTCCGATCTGACCATATCCGATGAAGATATCAGCATGTCACTGCTGAACCTGACCCGGGAGATCGATGAGATTATCCGGGAATAAAACGATTCTATTTTCTTTCTTCCAGAGAAAATGTGACATTTGTCACAGAGAAATATGACATTTTTCTTTCATACTATATGACATTCGTTACCTGCCTTTTTGGCAGGTAATTGTTATGATAAGGACAACACAGAGGACAGCGTCTGCACAGGCCGCGGGCGGCCTCTGAAGAA
>DXEQ01000085.1 GCA_019114885.1 Candidatus Anaerobutyricum stercoripullorum | reverse complement strand
GTTCATGATTACAAACAAGTATTGTATCATTTTTTTTTCATAATGAAAAGAAGAATTGTGAAAAAAGAGGACAAAAGTTACTTTGTCGGTTACTGTTCACACAGCAACCTTTGTCACAGCTCCTCCCCGGACAGGGCTTCCGTGTGATGATCCAGCATCACCTGGATGGCCTGTCTTGTGTGCTGGCTGACCTCTCTTTTCTGTTCCCTGGTGAGATCGGAGAACTTAAACGGCGTTCCGAAAGAGACCCGCACATTGCCCGGAGTCACCCGGAATCCTCCGTTCTTCTCAAAGATACTGCTGGTACCGGAGATTGCCACAGGAACAACAGGGGCTCCGGCCTTCTGGGCCATTTTCAGGCTGCCGCCCTTGAACTCTCCGATGTGTCCGTCTTTGCTCCGGGTACCTTCCGGAAAGATGAACATGGAGTAGCCCTCTTTGAGGTAATCCGCTCCGGTCGTGATCATCTTAAGTCCTTCCCGCACGTCCGTCCGGTTCAGGAAGAGACAGTGGATCAGATACATCCAGGAAGAAAGGCCGGGAATCTTCTGGAGACTGTCCTTGGACACAAAGCCCGCGCCGGTAGGGATGACAGTCTCCGTCACCAGGATGTCCACGTAGCTGTTGTGGTTTGCCACATACAGGCAGGGTTCATCCGGAATATTGTCAAGACCGCTCACTTCAATCTTGACGCCGGCAATACGCAGCATGTTCCGAAATGCTTTCTTTACCTGCAGGTGCGCGATGCGGGAACATTCCTGCGGATCGGTTTTGGCCAGCTCCCGGAGACGTCTGCGCTCCGGTGTGGTCACGAAAATAAAACTCGTTACATAAAACAGAACCAAAAAAGCACGTAAATTCATAATACTATCTCCTATCTGCCGTAAAGATGGGTGATGTCGCGCAGACGGGCGGCGATATCGGAGGTCAGCAGACCCTTTCCGATGCGGTAAGCCCAGTTGCCGTTGGCAACGCCCGGTACATTCATGCGGTATTCACTGCCCTGACAGAGCAGGTCCTGCACGGGAACGATGGCAATGCGGGCAGGGGAGCCGAAACAGGTGCGGATGAAATCCCAGCTGATCTGAGAGCCGTCTGTGTTCATGTAGCGGCGGACCTTGTCCCTCACGTGTTCCGGTGCGCTGGCATACCAGCCGGTGCTGGTATCATTGTCATGGGTTCCGGAGTAACAGATACAATTATATGGCTGGTTGTACGGAAGGTAGCTGCTGTCGTCATCCTCGAAGGCAAACTGCAGGATCTTCATGCCCGGCAGTCCAAACCGGTCGCGGAGCGCCCGCACCTCGTCGGTGATGATGCCCAGGTCTTCGGCGATGATCGGCAGGTCCGTGCCGAGCACGGTCTCAATCTGTTCAAAAAATGCGTCGCGGGGACCTTCCACCCAGCGGCCGGACAATGCATTTTCCGCGTCGGCGGGAACTTCCCAGTAACTCTCCAGTCCCCGGAAATGATCGATGCGCACGATATCGCTCATGGTGAGCTGCGTCTCGATTCGCTTCATCCACCACGCGAAATCGGTCTTCTTGTGATACTTCCAGTCGTAAAGAGGGTTGCCCCAGAGCTGTCCGGTGGCGCTGAAATAATCCGGGGGAACGCCGGCTACCACGGTCGGGAAGCCGTCCTTATCCAGCTGGAACAGCCGCGGCTCTGCCCAGACGTCGGCGCTGTCGCCTGCCACGAAGATCGGGATATCGCCCACCAGGAGGATGCCCTTTTCGTTGGCGTAAGCCTTGAGGGCTGCCCACTGACGGAAGAACAGCCATTGAATAAACTTCTCATAGGTGATCTCTTCATGGAACTCTCTCTCAATGACGGCCTTCTGCGATTTGGTCGGTTTCCGGTATTTTTTCTCCCAGTCCAGCCAGTGCATGCCGTCCCGGCTCTTTTTGATGGCCATGAACATAGCATAATCAGAAAGCCAGTCTGTATTCGCGCAGAAGTCTTCAAATTCCTGCGTAAGGTCGGATTCTTTCAGTTCCTGAAATCTTTCAAAAGCCTTGTGAAATAAGGTGTCTTTATATTCTTTTACCAGATCGTAGTCCACCTTCTCCTCCGGAAAATCTGGTTTATCGCGAAGGTCTTCTTCCGACAAAAGCCCGTCTTCCCTCAGAAGTTCCGGGCTGATCAGCAGGGGCTGACCGGCAAAAGAAGAATAACACTGGTAAGGACAGTTGGTCTCTCCTGTAGGTCCCAGTGGTAATGTCTGCCAGATGTGCTGTCCTGCACTGTTTAAAAAATCTACGAAACGGTAAGCCTCCGGCCCCAGGTCGCCGATGCCATACTCTCCGGGAAGAGAGGTGGGATGGACAAGGATACCTGAGAGACGGCGCTTCTTCCGTATTATCTCAGTCTGTTCACTCATAGTTTCCTCCTTTTGATTCCGATGATACCAGTCTGTGTCACACTGCGTGTTCCCACAAACTGCCATGCTGTTATTATACAGAATTTTCTGAAAAATCGCAATCAAAAGAATGACCAAATGTACATAAAAAAAGCTACAAAAAATTTATATAAAAATTTATATGGACAAAATGCGGAAAATCGGGTTTCACATGGAAATCACAAGATATTACACGTGATTATGCACAAAAAACAGAGAACCAAACTATGTAAAACTCACATATTTGATTTTTTCGCTTGTTTTTCAGGAAAAACGATTTGAAAAAACTATGTAAAAAATTTATAATGAAAACACAAAAAGGAGGGACGAAATGAAAGCCAGTATCAAACAGATCAGTGAAATAACAGGTTTCTCACCGGCTACGATTTCCAACGCTCTGAATCACAAGAAGGGAGTCAATCGCAACACTGCGAACACGATTTTTCAGGTTGCGAAAGAGATCGGATACATTTCCGAAAACAAGATCTCCAAGATCAAGCTGGTCATTTATAAGAGAAACGGGCTGATCATTGATGACTCTCCTTTCTTTTCCGTACTGCTCAAGGGAGTAGAAAATGAATGTACGGCATCAGGTTACGAACTGGTGATGTGCAATCTGGACAGAGACGCACCGGATTATAAAGAACAGGTTGCCGCCATCATGAGCGACGCCTCCACCGGCGTTATCCTGCTGGGGACGGAGCTTTTAGATGATGAGTATCCGATCTTTATGAATGGAAGCTGTCCGATGGTGCTCCTGGATTCCTGGAGCTCCAATTTTCCGATGAACGCGGTGCTCATCAACAACGCGGATTCCGCAGTCAACGCAGTACAGTATCTGATACACCGGGGACATCGCAAGATCGGATATCTGCGGGGAAGGTTCCGGATTAAGGCCTTTACTTCCCGCTCCACAGGGTACAGCAGAGCGCTGATGAAGAACGGGATCCCGATGGATAACGAGTACGTTTTCACGGTGAGTACCACCATGGACGGCGCGTACAGAGACATGCGGGACTACCTGGAAAAGAAACCGGCCATGCCGACCGCCTTTTTTGCCGATGACGATATGATCGCCCTGGGGTGCATCAAGGCTTTTGAAGAGTACGGCTACCGGGTGCCGGAGGATATTTCCGTGATCGGATTTGACGATCTTCCGTTCTGCGAGATATCCACACCCCGTCTTACCACCATCAAGGTATCCAAATATGAGATGGGACAGATGGCTGTGAGAAGGCTGATTGAACTGATTAAAGATGGAAACAATAAGATTCATACAAAAACACAGGTGTGCACGGAGCTGATCGAGCGCGACAGCGTGGCGGATCTCCGCTTCGCGGCACCAAAGGGAGGTAAATAAGATGGATAAAGTAGTACTCGGCTTCGCGCCGACAAGAAGAGCGATTTTCTCTGCGCCTGCAGCGGTGGAATACCGTGGACTCACCGCAAAGAGACTGACAGAGCTGGGTGTGGATTTCGTGGATATCGACGATATCAATGAGGAAGGTCTTCTTTATGATGACGAGGGTATGGAGAAGATCTATAAAAAGTTCAAACATGCCCACGTGGACGGCCTGTTCGTTCCGCATTGTAATTTCGGTACCGAATATGAAGTCTGCCGTCTGGCAAAGAAGCTGGATGTGCCGGTACTCCTCTGGGGACCGAGGGACGAATGTCCGGATGAGAACGGTATGAGACTTCGTGACAGCCAGTGCGGCCTGTTTGCCACAGGAAAGGTACTCCGGAGATTCCGCATTCCGTTTACCTACTTAAAGAACTGCAATCTGGAAGACGACTGCTTCGCGGAAGGCATCGATCGTTTCTTAAGAGTCTGTAACGTGGTGAAGGCGTTCCGCAACACGAGAGTGCTGCAGATCTCCACCAGACCGTTTGATTTCTGGTCCACCATGTGCAACGAGGGCGAGCTGCTGGAGAAGTTCGGCATCCAGCTTTCCCCGATCCCGATGCCGGAGCTCACAAAGACCATGAAAGAGATCAAGGAAAACGAGCCGGAAGCCATCAAAGAAGTTACCACATACTGCCATGATAACATGTGCGTGAAAGTTACGCCGGAGCAGCTGGAAAATGTAGCGGCTCTCAAGGTTGCCATGACAAGACTCGGCAAAAAATACGGCTGCAACTGCGGCGCCATCCAGTGCTGGGACGCTCTGCAGGATGAGATCGGCATCATGCCTTGCGCAGCCAACGCACTCTGCAACGACGAGGGATTCCCGATCGCCTGTGAGACAGATATCCATGGAACGATCACATCCGTGATGGTGGAGGCAGCCGGAAGAGGACAGACCCGTTCCTTCTTCGCAGACTGGACGGTACGCCATCCGTTCAATGATAACGCGGAACTGCTACAGCACTGCGGACCATGGCCGGTATCCATCGCAGCGGAGAAACCTTCCATCGATACACCGGTGGCCTTCGATCATTCCGGTTCCCTCATGGCACGGGCTAAGGACGGCGACCATCTGACGCTGGCCCGTTTTGACGGAGATAACGGCGAGTACTCCATGCTCATGGGCAATGCGAAGACAGTGGACGGACCGTACACCAAAGGTACATACATGTGGGTGGAAGTAGACAATCTGGACAGACTGGAAGATAAGATCGTGCAGGGACCGTACATCCATCACTGCGTCGGCATCCATATGGATATCGTGCCGGTACTCTACGAGGCATGTAAGTATCTGGGCATCAAACCGGATTTATATGACCCGGTGGAAGAGAGAGTAAAGGCGATCATCCGCGGAGAAAAAGTAGACTAGTATAGAGCCGGGCGCGGATAACGCGCCCGGGCAGTATCAGGAGGGGGTCCGGGAGATTCCCTGCGAGATACTGACATCATGACATATACTTATATAATTTATTAAATGATTTTAGGAGGCGTATAACGTGAACTTGAAAGCATTATCTTACGAGTGCAGGTTAAATGTCCTTGAGATGATCAAAGGAGCCGGTACCGGACATATCGGCGGCGACTTCAGCGTCATGGACATCCTGGTCACTCTTTACTTTAAGCAGATGAACATCTCCCCGGAGACGATGGACGATCCGGACCGGGATCTGTTCGTCATGAGCAAGGGCCATTCCGTGGAAGCCTACTATGCGGTGCTGGCAGCGAAAGGATTTCTTGACATTGATGATGTGATCGCGAAATTCTCCCGTTTCGGTTCCCAGTATATCGGACATCCGAACAACAAGCTTCCGGGTATCGAGATGAACTCCGGTTCCCTGGGACATGGACTTCCGGTCTGCGTGGGTATGGCGATCGCCAGCAAGATGGACGGAAAGAATAACCGGGTCTACACCGTCATGGGTGACGGCGAGCTGGCGGAAGGTTCCGTGTGGGAGGGAGCGATGGCCGCTTCCCAGTACAAGCTGGATAACCTTTGCGCAGTAGTGGACAGAAACCGTCTGCAGATCTCCGGCAACACGGAAGATGTGATGGGACAGGACGACCTGGCGGCACGTTTTTCCGCCTTCGGCTGGAATGTCCTTCAGGCAGAAGGCAATGACATTGATTCTCTGAATGAGGCTTTTGAGGCGGCTAAGACCTGCAAGGGCAGACCGACCATGATCATTGCCAACACGACAAAGGGCTTCGGCGGCGGAGAAGTGATGGAGAACAAGGCTGCATGGCATCATAAGGTGCCGACAGACGAGGAATATCAGATGATCCGCGCTGAACTTTTAAAGAGGAGGGACGCAGCAAATGAATAAGATTCCGAATCGTCAGGCAATCTGTGAGACCCTGATGGAAAAAGTGAAAGAAGATAAAAGTATCATCGCATTGTGCAGTGACTCCCGTGGTTCCGCATCCATGACTCCGTTTTTCAATGCATTTCCTGAGAACTGCGTGGAGACCGGTATCGCGGAGCAGAATCTGGTAAGTATTTCCGCCGGCCTTGCCAAATGCGGCAAGAAACCGTTCTGTTTCTCCCCGGCCAGCTTCATTTCCACAAGAAGCTATGAGCAGGCGAAGGTGGATGTGGCCTACTCCAATACCAACGTGACGCTAGTGGGCATCAGCGGCGGTATCAGCTACGGCGCCCTGGGTATGAGCCATCATTCCGCGCAGGATATCGCGGCCATGAGCGCTATCCCGAATATGAGAGTCTATCTGCCGAGCGACCGTTTCCAGACAAAATGTCTGATCGAAGCACTGCTTCAGGATGAGAAACCGGCATATCTCCGTGTGGGAAGAAACGCGGTGGAAGATGTCTACACAGAAGACAACTGTCCGTTTGAGATGGACAAAGCCACAGTGCTCAGAGAAGGCAGCGACGTGGTTCTGGTTGCCTGCGGCGAGATGGTAAAACCTTGCTATGACGCGGCAGCCCTTCTCGAAAAAGAAGGCATCAGCGCCACAGTGCTCGATATGTACTGCGTAAAACCACTGGATACGGAGACACTTCTCCGATACGCAAAGGAAGCAAAGGCTGTTGTCACAGCAGAGGAGCATGCGCCGTTTGGCGGACTGGGTTCCATGGTGGCACAGGTGATCGGAGCCAACTGCCCGAAGAAGGTCATCAATGTGGCTCTTCCGGACGCTCCGGTGATCACGGGTACATCCAAAGAAGTTTATGATTACTACGGCATGACCGCGGAAGGCATCGCGGCCAAAGCAAAAGAAGCGCTGCAGTAGCGTTTTATACAGGTATTTGACAATGAAAAAATATATGTTAGGCATTGATCAGAGCACCCAGGGGACGAAGGGCATCGTTTTTGACGAAGACGGAAAGATCGTTGCCCGGACGGACCTGGCCCATGATCAGATCGTAAATGAAAAAGGCTGGGTGGAACATGACCCGGCACAGATCATGGCCAATGTCATTCAGGTGGTAAAAAATGCGGTGGAGAAGGCCGGCATCGATAAAAAAGATGTGATCGGTCTCGGCATCAGCAACCAGAGAGAGACGGCCATCTGCTGGAACAGACGCACCGGAGAGCCGGTCTATAACGCCATTGTCTGGCAGTGCGCCAGAGGAGACGCCATCTGCCGGCAGATCGCGGCCGACGGCCACAGCGCCATGATCCAGGAGCACACGGGAATCCCGCTGTCTCCGTATTATTCGGCGGCCAAGATCGCCTGGGTCCTTCAAAATGTGGAGGAGGCAAAACAGGCGGCGGCACAGGGAGAGCTGGCTGTGGGTACCATGGACAGTTATCTCGTGTACCGGCTGACGCCGGAACATTTCTTTAAGACAGACTATTCCAATGCCTCCCGGACCCAGATGTTCAATATCAACACGCTGGACTGGGATGATGAGGTGATCGGACTTTTCGGCATAAAAAGAGAGATGCTGGCTGAGATCTGTGATTCCGACGCGCTCTATGGGTATACGGATTTTGATGGATGGCTGGATACGCCGATTCCGATTCACGGCGTGATGGGAGATTCCCACGGCGCACTCTACGGACAGGGCTGTGTGAAACCGGGCATGATCAAAGCGACTTACGGTACCGGTTCCTCCATCATGATGAACGTGGGAGAACGGCCGATCTACAGTAAGAAGGGTGTGGTTTCCTCCCTGGCATGGAGTCTTGGCGGAAAGGTCAGCTACGTGCTGGAAGGCAATATTAATTACACCGGCGCAGTCATCACCTGGTTGCAGAAGGATCTGGGGTTGATCGCTTCGGCGAAGGAGACCCAGGAACTGGCAGAGAGCGCCAATCCGGGAGATACGACCTATCTGGTACCGGCGTTTACCGGTCTGGGCGCCCCGTACTGGGACAGCGAGGCCAGGGCAGTGATCTGCGGTATCACCAGGACGACCAGAAAGGCGGAGCTTGCCAGAGCGGCCCTTGACTGTATCGTCTATCAGATCAGCGACGTGGTCAACGCCATGTCCGAGGATTCGGGTATCCGGGTGGAAGAACTCCGCGTGGACGGCGGACCGACCAGAAACGGCTATCTGATGCAGTTCCAGAGCGACATTCTGGATATTCCGGTGCAGGTGCCGGATGCGGAAGAACTGTCCGCCATGGGACCGACATATGCAGCAGGTATCGCCCTTGGTTTTTATGAGGAGGAGAAGCTTTTTGCAGGACTCTCCCGCACGAAGTTTACCCCGAAGATGGACGAAGAGACCCGCCGCGAAAAGTATGACGGCTGGAAGGAAAGTGTCAGGATGGTTCTGACAAAATAGACAAGGAGAATCTTCCTGAAACAGCAAAGAACCCTGAAAACTGAACAAAAAAGATGTGAAACTCATCAAAAAAGCATATTGATTTCACAGGGATATTGCATTACACTTAAGTATCATATGGCGATATTGCGATATTCACACGGAAGGGCTAACAGCTTCCGTGATGTCTAAATAAACAACATATTTTTCAAAGAAGAGGAGGAAAGAAAAATGAAATTCTACAAAAAAATGATGGCTGGCTTTATGGCAGCAGCAATGGTAGTGGCAATGGCAGGATGTGGAAACTCTGCAGAACCTGCAGCGGATGATGCGGCAGATGAGCCTGCAACAGAGGCAGCGACAGAGGCAGCCGCTCCGGAAGAGGTACTGAACGCCAATGCGGACAATAAGCTGATCTACTGTATCACACCATCCACATCCAACCCTTACTTCGGCGTTGTACAGACCGCAACACAGGAAGAAGGCGAGAAGCTGGGCTACACAGTAAAATGCGTATCTCACGATGACGATGCTACAAAACAGTCCGAGTTATTCGATACCGCTATCTCCGAGGGCGCTTCCGCTATCGTATGTGATAACGCTGGTGCGGACGCTTCCATCGAGGCAATCCAGAAAGCAAGAGATGCCGGAATCCCTACATTCCTGGTAGACCGTGAGATCAATCAGGAAGGTGTTGCAGTGGCTCAGATCGTTGCAAACAACAGCCAGGGCGCTACCGCAGCTGCACAGGCTCTCGTTGAGGCAACAGGCGGCGAAGGCCAGTATGCTGAGTTATTAGGACTTGAGTCCGACACAAACTGCCAGGTTCGTTCCGATGCGTTCCACGCAGTAATCGACCAGACCAACATGGAGATGGTTGCACAGCAGTCCGCTAACTGGGATCAGACCGAAGGACAGCAGAAGGCAGAGACAATCCTTCAGCAGTATCCGGACATCGTTGCTATCGTATGTGGTAACGACACCATGGCCTGCGGCGCAGCAGCAGCTGTAGAGTCCGCTAACCTGGATCACCCGGTTTACATCATCGGTGTGGACGGTTCCAATGATATGAGAGATAACATCAAAGCGGATAAATGTCTTGCTACCGGTCTGCAGCAGATCGACCTGATCACAAGAAATGCTGTAAACCAGGCAGATACCTATCTGACAACAGGCTCCACCGGTATGGATGAGAAACAGCTGGTTGACTGCGTACTGATTACAAAAGAAAACGCAGATAAGCTTGACAACTTCGTATATTCCGAATAATGATCATCTGAGTTTGTTTATGTAAAAACGCTTTGTTGCAAAATGTTGTTTTATAATCTGTTAGGTCCGGATATTTCCGGGTGGGGAGGGCGCCGGGCGGCGCCCTTCACACATAATACAGAAAAATGAAAAGCAAAAGACGATGTAGATGATATTTCTGAGAGAAAGGAAAGAAAACCATGGTAAAACGTTTTGTATGCGCGGCGACAGCCGTGATGATGGCGGCCACACTGTTTACCGGATGCGTGAAGGTAGTGAAGATCGGAGAAGAGGGCGCGCTGACGGGAGAAGTGGAATTTAACCCTGGCGACAGTGTGGAGAGTATCTGGGAGTCCCAGGTGATCCCGGAATGTGAATCCAAGGCTGTGGATATTGCCGAGGTGCTCAACGCGGCCGGCGGCAATCTGACCGGGCTGGGTGAAGAGTTTGACGGTCTTAAGACCGCATCGGCTACTTATTATAATTACAGCGTCAAGACAGAGGGCGCGACGATCACAGCGGTGGATAAAGACAGCTTTTACGGCACGGTCACCTTATCCGTACCGGGATATGAGGGAGACGCGGTTGTGACGCTCCAGATCGGCCAGTATAAGAACAGTTCCATCCGTGACGATATGTCCTTTATCAATTTCGCGGACTTTACCAACCAGACAGAATGGAACCAGATTAACACGACAATGCTTGAGAAGGTAGATGAGACCGTGGTACAGCCGGTGTACGATCAGCTCGTTGAGGGAGCGACCGTAGATCTGGTGGGATGCTTCACGGCGGACTCTGCCAATGAGATGGTAATCACTCCTGTCGTTCTTACAGTGCAGTAGGAAGAACGCACATTTTATGAAAAGGAGGATTCACGGATGGCGGAAAACAAAGATATTGTAATGAAATGTCGGCATATGGAAAAGGTGTATCCTGGCACGAAGGCTCTCGACGACGTGGATTTTGACGTATACCGCGGCAAGGTAAACGTATTGATCGGAGAGAACGGTGCAGGCAAGTCCACCCTGATGAAGCAGATTGCCGGTATTGAACAGCCTTCTTCCGGAACCATGTATCTGGAAGGAGAGGAAGTGAGCTTTAAGAATACGACAGAGGCCAAGGCAAAAGGTATCGGTATCATCCATCAGGAGCTGAGCCTTTTCCCGAATCTGAATGTATATCAGAACATTTTCATGAACAACGAGCAGAAAAAAGGCGTCGTTGTCAACAATGCGGAACATAAAAAGAAAACGGAAGAGATTCTGAACCGTCTGGAGTACCCGATCGATCCGGAAGCGCTGGTAGGCAACCTGCGTGTAGGACAGCAGCAGATGATCGAGATTGCCCGGAATCTGATTCAGGACGATTTGAAGATCCTGATCATGGACGAGCCGACCTCCTCCCTGTCTCAGTCGGAGGTACAGGTTCTGTTCAAGATCATGCGGGAACTGAATGCCCAGGGTATTTCCATTGTATATATCTCCCACCGTCTGGAAGAGATCATGGAGATCGGCGACCACGTTACGATTCTTCGGGACGGCAAATATGTGGACGACGCCGACGTCAAAGATATTGACGTGCCATGGATCGTGGAGAAGATGACCGGAAGTGATAAGTCCTATCCGAAGAAAGAAAGGGATATCGACTGGGAGAAACAGGAGACCGTTCTGGAAGTGAAGGATCTCTGCCTTCCGAAGCAAGGCGGCGGCTGGCTGCTCGACCATGTCAGCTTCAATCTGAAACGGGGAGAGATCCTCGGCATCTATGGCCTGATGGGAGCCGGACGTACGGAGATCTTCGAATGTCTCATGGGCCTTCGCCCGGAGCATACCGGCGAAGTGTACCTGGAGGGCAAGAAGCTGAATATCAAAAACATTTCCAAACAGATCGAAAACGGATTCGCCCTGGTGCCGGAGGACCGGCAGGCGGAAGGTCTCGTGCAGACACTGGATATTGAGAAGAATATCTCCCTCTCCAGTCTGGATACCTACGCAAAGGGATATGTTCTCTCTCAGAAAGCAGAAGACGAATGTGTGGACGCGCAGATCAAAGATATTCACATCAAGGTGGCGGATAAACACCTGCCGATTTTATCTCTTTCCGGAGGAAATCAGCAGAAATGTGTCATCGGAAAAGGCGTTCTGACAGACCCTAAGATTCTTCTGATGGATGAGCCGAGCCGTGGTATCGATATCGGAGCGAAGACAGAGGTCTTCGATATCATCAACCAGTATGCGGACCGGGGACTTTCCATCATGTGCGTAAGCTCCGAGTTAAAAGAGATGCTGGCC
>DXEQ01000084.1 GCA_019114885.1 Candidatus Anaerobutyricum stercoripullorum | reverse complement strand
GATCATTGCCATGTGTGGCTGTATGATGCAGGAAGAGGAAGAAGTTGAAAAAGTAAGAAATGTATTTAAGTTCGTAGATATCGTCTTCGGCACCCATAACATTTTCAAGCTGGCGGAGCTGCTCTATCAGTGCCTGAGCAGGAAGGCGCGGGTTTTTGATATCTGGGAGGGGACAGATATGATCATCGAGGATCTGCCCAGCGACCGGAAGTTCGATTTTAAAGCGGGCGTCAATATCATGTTTGGCTGCAATAACTTCTGCAGTTACTGTATCGTCCCGTATGTGCGGGGAAGAGAGCGGAGCCGGAAACCGGAGGATATCATAGCCGAAGTGAAGAAACTTGCCGCGGAGGGCGTGGTGGAGATCATGCTCCTCGGACAAAATGTGAACTCCTACGGCAAGAATCTGGAAGAACCGGTGAGCTTTGCCCGGCTGCTTCAGATGGTGGAACAGGTGGACGGCATTGAGCGTATCCGTTTTATGACGTCTCATCCAAAGGACCTTTCCGATGAACTGATCGATGTGATGGCTCATTCCAAAAAGATCTGTCGTCATCTCCATCTGCCGGTGCAGTCCGGCAGCAGCCGCATACTGAAGCTGATGAACCGGAAATACACCAAAGAACAGTATCTGGCGCTGGTGGATAAGCTGAAAACCGCCATACCGGATCTGTCTCTGACCACCGATATCATTGTAGGATTTCCGGGGGAGACTGAGGAAGATTTCCAGGAGACGCTGGATATCGTGCGAAAGGCGCAGTATGACAGCGCATTTACCTTTATTTATTCCAAACGTTCCGGAACGCCGGCAGCCAGGATGGAAGAACAGGTGCCGGAAGATGTGGTCCATGACCGTTTTGACCGGCTGCTCAAAGTGGTGAATGAAGTAGCGAGGGAGAGAAACGCCCGCCTGCAGGGCAGAACGGAGCTGGTGCTGGCCGAGTCCATCGACGAGAAAGACCCGTCCATGATCACAGGAAGGCTTTCCAATAATAACGTGGTACATTTTACGGCGGACCCGTCCGTGATCGGACAGATCGTGCCGGTGGTGCTGGAAGAAGCGAAAGGATTTTATTATCTGGGGAGGTTAAGCAATGGCTAAACTTACTCCCATGATGGAACAGTATTTTGAGATAAAAAATCAATACAAAGACTGCATTTTGTTTTACCGGCTGGGTGATTTTTACGAGATGTTTTATGACGACGCGCTGACGGCGTCCAAAGAGCTGGAGATCACTCTGACAGGCAAAAACTGCGGACAGGAGGAACGGGCGCCAATGTGCGGCGTTCCTTTTCATTCCTGTGAGCCTTATATCAATAAGCTGGTGGAGCGGGGATACCGGGTCGCCATCTGCGAGCAGGTGGAAGATCCGAAAGCGGCGAAAGGGATTGTGAAGCGGGACGTGATCCGGGTGGTGACACCGGGAACCAACACACTGCTGCAGAGTCTCGATGAGACCAGGAATAACTACATCATGAGTGTGTTCTGTGAAAATGAACTGTTCGGCGTCGCGGTCTGCGATCTGTCCACAGGGGAGTTTCGGACCACGCAGATCGAACATCAGGACGCGCTCCTTGACGAGATCAACAAGTTTCAGCCGTCCGAGATCATCTGCAATGACGGATTCTGTATCTGCGGCCTGGATTTTGAATATATCCGGGAGAAGATCGGGACGATCATCACGCCGGTGGCCAGTTATTATTATGAGACGGAGCACTGTGAGAAGATGATTCTCGAGCAGTATCATCTCATCAATCTGGAGGGGATCGGACTTACGGATTATCCCTTTGGCGTGGTGGCCAGCGGAGGTCTGCTCCAGTATCTCCATGAGACGCAGAAGACCTCCCTCTCCCATCTGATGGAACTGATCCCTTATTCCACGCAGAATTATATGATCTTAGACAGCGCGACCAGACGCAATCTGGAACTTTGCGAGACATTGCGGGAAAAAAGCAAGAAGGGGAGTCTCCTCTGGGTGCTTGATAAGACAAAAACAGCCATGGGAGCCCGGATGCTGCGCAAGATGGTGGAGCAGCCGCTCATCCACAAACAGGCCATCAAAGAGCGACTGGATGCGGTGGAAATGCTTAAAGACAATGTGATGGCCAGGGAAGAGCTGCGGGAATATATGAATTCCATCTACGATCTGGAAAGGCTGACCATGAAGATCAGTTACCGGACCGCCAATCCGAGAGATCTGATTTCATTTAAGACGTCCATTCAATATCTGCCGTATATCAAGGATATTCTGGCGCAGTTCAGCAAAGGCGTGCTGGCCAGGATGGCGGAAGATCTGGACCCTCTTTCCGAGCTGCATGAGCTGTTGGAACAATCCATCGAGGAAGATCCGCCGATTCCCATCAAGGAAGGCGGTATTCTGAAAGAAGGCTACAATGAAGAAGTCGACCATCTGAAGAAGGCCAAGACAGAGGGAAAGAGCTGGCTGGCTGAGCTGGAGGAGAGGGAGAAAGAAAAAACCGGGATCAAAAATCTGAGAGTGCGGTACAATAAAGTCTTTGGCTATTACATAGAGGTGACCAATTCTTACAAAGACCTGGTTCCGGATTATTATATCAGAAGACAGACGCTTGCCAACGCGGAGCGCTATACCACAGAAGAACTGCTGGAA
>DXEQ01000083.1 GCA_019114885.1 Candidatus Anaerobutyricum stercoripullorum | reverse complement strand
CCTTCTTTTAATGAGGAGGGAATGATCCCGCGGACTGCAGCGACCATCGCCGGCATTCTGGAAGAGGCCGGCATTCCATATGAACTGCTGTTTATCAACGACGGTTCCACCGACAAAACATGGAAGAAAATCGAGGAGGCCTCCGCTGCCAATCCTCATGTCAAAGGAGTGAATTTTTCCAGAAATTTCGGAAAGGAGTCCGCCATCTACGCCGGTCTGTTTCATGCCGGCGGAGACTGCTGCGTCGTGATCGACTGTGATCTGCAGCATCCTCCTGAAAAGATCGTGGAAATGTACCGGCTCTGGGAAGATGGCTATGAGATCGTGGAGGGAGTCAAACATTCCCGGGGCGACGAGGGTATCGCCCACAAGTTTGCCGCCAGGACCTTTTACAGTATCATCAGCCGCATCACGGAGATTGACATGTCCCGGGCTTCTGATTTCAAGCTTCTGGACCGGAAAGCGGTAAACGCTCTTTTGAATATCCGGGAGAAAAACGCATTTTTCCGCGCCCTGTCTTCCTGGATCGGCTTTAAGACCACCTCCGTGGAATTCGATGTGCAGGAGCGGGAAGTGGGGGAGAGCAAGTGGTCCACCTGGTCGCTGATCAAATATGCCGTTTCCAATATTGCTTCTTTTTCCACGGCGCCCATGCAGATCGTCTCCTTCTTCGGTTCGGTCATGCTGATCATCTCCCTGATTCTCGGATGCATCACCCTGTATCAGAAGATCGTGGGAACTGCCCTGGAAGGCTTCACCACCGTCATCATCATCAATCTGTTTACGGGAAGTATCATCATGCTGAGTCTGGGTATCATCGGCTATTATATTTCCAAGATTTATGACGAGATCAAGGGAAGACCAAAATATATCGTCCGGAGCACCTGCGGGGAACTGAAAAATACAGCAACTGCACCAAAAGATGTTCTTTGATTGTTGATTTTTTTGTGTTAATATAAAATCGTATTATTATATCGATATATTATGGCAGTCGCGCGCCTTCATTGTCGCGCATCCCGAAAGACTGCCGGTATCGGATAGATTTGGGGTTATCACTATGATCATGAAAGACATCCAGCGAATTGCCAATTCGTATTTTAATTATTTCAAGTTAAGAGATGTGAATCTGAAGTTCATCCTGGCAGATGATATGTACGAATGTCAGAAGAACTACGGTTTCAGCGACGAGGATATCAAGACTCTGGACGAGGCCACCGCCCGCCAGAACTGGAAGCACGTGGCTGCCTGCATGAAGTATCCGAAGTCCATGGACGAGCCGTTTTATCTCATATTCAAGCGTCCGTACATTGAGCGGGTGGAAGACTGCGAGCTGTACCGTCTGGTCTTTCATGAACTGACCCACATGTGCGATTACAAAGATTACGCCCGACTGAACCATCTCACTTCCTACAAAGAGCTGTTCAGCAATCCGGAGACTGTTCTCTTCCAGCATTGGTCCGAGTACCATGCCGAGCGCCGGGGCTACGCCGCCTGGCTGAAGCACCGCTACGGCGTACAGCTGAAATACAGCCCGGATAAGATCGGCATCATGGAGCGGGAGACTGTCAGCAATATCAAGTATTACGGCGAACATTACACCAATACCGCCGAGTACGGGTCCACCCGGCAGATTTACTTTACCATGCATCTGCTGGCCCGCATGAGTATCTGGATGCAGATTCTTCCATATCAGGTCAGCGAGATCTTGTCAAAGGACCCGTTCAACTACCGGGGCATTATCTGGATCAAGAAGCTGATGCACCTGTTCAGCAAGTATCCTGAGATCGGACAGATGAACGATCACTTCATGGAGATCGCCCACATCGTGGCAGAGAACATGACCCTGACCCAGGCACAGCTCTGGGAGATCGTGGAGCCGCAGACATAATATTTTTTCGTTTGTATCGCCGTCAGCCTTACGCTGGCGGCTTTTTTCAATTCTCCACAGTTCGATTCCTTCGCCGCAAAGAATCCCGTCCACCGTCAACCTTTATCCGGACTGTTCTGATAATACTCCCGGATCATGTCCAGCTCATCGGGGAACAGACAATATTTTGGATTCTTTCGCGCCGACTCCTCGTAACAGCGTGAGAGCGGCATCCACTTCACCGACTCCACCTCACTTTCCTGCAGGTGGAGTTTTGTGATATCCACCGGCCGATCATAAAGATAGACGTGGCTGATCTCATGATTGCGAAAAGGCTTCCCGTAAAAGATCTCCTCGCTGTAACCCTCGTGGATGCCCAGGAAGATCAGGTCTTCCTCCCGCGCCCGGATTCCCAGCTCCTCAAAAAGCTCTCGCAGAGCGGAAGGCAGATATTCCTGTCCCGCAGGAAGATGACCGGCGGAAGAGATGTCATAACATCCCGGGTAGGCGTCCTTATCCATGCTTCGTTTCTGCAGCAGAAGCTCCCGCTGCCCCTGTTCGTTTTTCCGCGCAATCCACACATGGGAGGTTCCGTGCAGGTCTCCATCCTCATGAACCTTCTCCCTTGCCTTGATCTGTCCGGTTTTCTTTCCGTCTGCTGTTCTGATATCAAGATATTCCATCGTTTCTTCTCCTTTTTCATCATTTTTTCATGCGTCTTTATTTATTTATATTCCGTCTGCCCGCTTGTCAG
>DXEQ01000082.1 GCA_019114885.1 Candidatus Anaerobutyricum stercoripullorum | reverse complement strand
TTTTCCGAATTCCAGATATTTCTTATCGATCGGCGACAGCTCATCCTCGCCGATGACGGAGGCCAGATTTCTGGCGTCTCCCACCTTGGCGTAAGAAGAGAAGAGCTGGTTCGCCAGATCCTGATGATCTTCTCTTGTGTATCCCTCGCCGATACCGTCCTTCATCAGACGGGACAGGGATGGCAGGATATTGATCGGCGGGTAGATGGACTGGCCGTGCAGCGGACGGTCCAGCACGATCTGTCCTTCCGTGATATAACCGGTCAGGTCAGGAATCGGGTGGGTGATGTCATCGTTCGGCATGGTGAGGATCGGCAGCTGTGTCACTGACCCTTCCACTCCCCGGACGATGCCGGCGCGCTCATAAAGGGCCGCCAGCTCACTGTACAGATAACCCGGGAATCCTTTACGGCTCGGAATCTCTCCCTTGGAGGAGGATACCTCACGCATGGCCTCCGCGAAGGAGGTCATATCCGTCAGGATGACCAGGATGTGCATATGCTGCTCAAAAGCCAGATACTCCGCCACAGTGAGCGCCACCTTCGGCGTGATCAGCCTCTCCACCACCGGGTCGTTGGCCAGATTCAAAAACATGGCCACATGATCGGCCACGCCGCTCTCCTCAAAAGTATGGCGGAAGAAGTCCGCCACATCGTGCTTGACGCCCATGGCGGCAAAGACAATGGCAAACTCTTCGTCGGAGTCCTCCCCCAGCGAAGCCTGCTTGACGATCTGCGCCGCCAGCTGGTCATGGGGAAGACCATTGCCGGAGAAGATCGGCAGCTTCTGCCCCCGGATCAGGGTAGTCAGGCCGTCGATGGCCGATATTCCCGTGTGGATATAGTTTCTCGGGTACTCCCGGCACACCGGATTGAGCGGCAGGCCGTTGACGTCTCTCTTTATCGTGGAAACGATCGGTCCCAGATCATCGATGGGCTGGCCGATGCCGTTGAAGGTCCGGCCCAGCATATCCGGCGACAGGGCGATCTCCATGGGATGACCGGTCAGCTTGGTGTGGGTGTTCTTTAAGGACATCCCTTCTGTTCCCTCAAACACCTGAATGACTGCCTTATCCTCATAGAGCTCCACGATTCGCCCGATCTTTCTCTGATTTCCGTTGATGACAAACTCCACGATCTCATCGAAGAAGGCGTCCTGCACCCCCTCCAGCACGACCAGAGGGCCATTGATACTGCTCAAGCCCAGATATTCGATTGACATAAAACAGGTCCCTCCTTACGCGTTTTTCTCCAGTACCCTCTGATAAAATGCATCGATCTCTCTGCGGTACTGGGCAAACATCTCCAGCCGGTCGTTGGGTACGTCGTATTTGATAGCAATGATTTTTTCAAATATATTTTCTGATTTAAGCACGGACATCGGATGGCCCATGGTCACCAGCGTCCGCGCCAGCTTGTACAGATATAATATCGTATCCATCATCAGATACTGTTTCTCCATGGACACACAGGTATCGTCCTTGTGGAAGGCGTTCTGCTGGAGGAATCCCAGTCGGATGACCCGGGCGATCTCCAGCACCAGCTTCTGATCGTCCGGCAGCACGTCGCTTCCGATCAGCTTGACGATCTCCAGCAGACTGCTCTCCTGATTGAGCAGTGCCATCAGCCGGTTCCGGTATTCCACGAAGTTCGGAGCCACATTGTCCCGGTACCACGGACTCAGATCATTCAGATACTCGCTGTAGCTGGTCAGCCAGTGGATGGCCGGGAAATGTCTCGCGTAGGCAAGACTCTTATCCAGTCCCCAGAAACAGCGGACAAAACGTTTGGTATTCTGTGTCACCGGCTCGGAGAAATCTCCGCCCTGCGGGGAAACCGCGCCGATGATGGTCACGGAACCGTCAGTGCCGTTCAAGTTGTGCATCATGCCGGCCCGCTCATAAAAGGCAGAAAGACGGGACGCCAGATAAGCCGGGAATCCTTCCTCCGCCGGCATCTCCTCCAGACGGCCGGACAGCTCACGGAGCGCCTCCGCCCAACGGGAGGTGGAGTCCGCCATGATCGCCACATCATATCCCATATCCCGGTAATACTCCGCCAGGGTCAGGCCCGTGTAGATACTGGCCTCTCTGGCCGCCACCGGCATGTTGGACGTGTTGGCGATCAGCGTGGTCCGGTCCATCAGCGGCTGTCCGGTCCTCGGGTCCGTCAGCTCACTGAATTCTTCCAGCACCTGCGTCATCTCGTTGCCACGCTCTCCGCAGCCGATGTAGATGATGATATCGGCGTCCGCCCACTTGGCAATCTGATGCTGGGTCATGGTCTTTCCCGTACCGAAACCGCCGGGAATCGCCGCCGTGCCTCCCTTGGCAATCGGAAACATGGTATCGATGATTCTCTGTCCCGTGATCAGCGGCACGGATACCGGAAAACGGTGATTACACGGACGCGGCGTCCGGATTGGCCAGTGCTGCGTCATGGTCAGTTCTTTCTCGGAACCATCGGCCAGCCGAAGCACCACGAGCGTCTCTTCTATGGTGTATTCTCCGTCCGGGACCACACGGACGACCCGTCCTTCCACGTCCGGAGGGACCATACATTTGTGCAGGATCGCGTGGGTTTCCGGCACTTCCGCGATGACGTCCCCTCCGTGGAGATACTGTCCTTCTTCCACGGTGATGTGGGTCTGCCATTTCTTCTGCCTGTCCAGAGAATCCACACTGACGCCCCGGGTGATAAACGCCCCCGCACCGTCTGCGATTCGTTCCAGTGGACGCTCAATACCGTCAAAAATGTTGTTGATGATACCCGGAGCCAGCGTCACAGAAACTGCGCTGCCGCTGGCCACCACTTCTTCTCCGGGGCGCAGACCCGTGGTCTCCTCATAGACCTGCACTGTGGTCAGATCTTTGTCAAGGGCAATGACCTCGCCCACCAGATGCTGACGTCCCACATAGACCATCTCGCCCATGCCAAACCCGGTATTTCCTTTCAGATAAATGACGGGGCCGTTAATCCCGTAAATCGTTCCGGTCTTACGCATCACCGTCACCTCCTAAAAACATAAACTTCTCATATTCATCCCGCAGCTGCGTCTGGAAAGAATTATCAATGAGAATATTGCGGCTCTGAATCTCCGCCCTCACACCTCCGATGAAATCTTCCGGGTAAATGTCCAGAGAAACGCCGGTCTTTTCCTCCAGCGCCTCCTTTTTCCCTTCATCAGAAGGACTTAAGTAGATCACCACCAGATCGTCCCCGGCATACTCTTCCGCCCTGCGGATACATTTCTCCAGAAAAGCATCGTACTCTTCCGTCTTCATATATGCCCGGACCATCTCCATGGTCTCCTTGAATATCTTTTCTTTCCATTCCTGCTGCGCCTTGCTTCGGCGGCGCTTCATCTCCAGCTGAGATTTGGCCTTCGCCTGGTTCAGGGCCAGTTTCGCCCTCGTCATCTCCTCACGGACCCGCAGCTCCGCCTGATGTTCCACCTCATTCTTATGGTCAGCGAACACCTTTTCCAAAGCCGCTCTGTGAGAATCTATGATCGCATTCCCCTCTGCTCTGGCCTGCTCCATGGAAGCCGTCTGCAGATGGGCAATCTTTTCTTCCAAAGTCAAGAGGAATCCCTCCTTGCATGTATTCTTTTCCGTGTCAGTCCGAAGCTGTCGCTCACAGCTTCAGGCCGATCGCCTCCGTAATATACGATGTGATAAAATCTTTCTTCCGCCCGGTGCCGTGCCGGTCCGGTATCTCCACCAGAAGCGGCAGCTTCCGCTCCAGACGAAAGGTATCGATGATGTCCGGGAACTCCCTCCCGAACTTCTCCGTCAGCAGCACAACGCCGATACTCTTATCGGAAAGCACCTTTTCCAGCTCCTCGCGGAGCTCGTCCCGCTCATGGACGACCACACCGTCCACCCCGGCCAGGCGCATGCCCGTATAGGTATCTACGTTGTCGCTGATGAGGTACATTTTCATGTGCGGCGCCTCCTTTTTGTTTTTGCGTGGTACCTTGCGTGATTCTTCTGTAACACCACGGATTGCTCCGCGGGTACCTCTGTAACACCCCGGATTGCTCCGCGCTTCGCGCTCCCGCAATCCTTCCCACCATTCGGATTCCCGCACTTTTGTGCTTCATCCTCATGTTGGGGCGGGTCCCAAAGTCATGGCCCTGCATGCAAGCACGCGTGCCCGACTTTCCGGACCCTGGTGTTACAGGTTTCCCAAAATCATAAAGGAGATGATCAATCCGTACAGGCAGACACCTTCTGCCAGTCCCACGAAGATCAGCGACTTACCAAGGATACTGGAATCTTCGCTGAGGGCGCCCAGGGCTGCGCTGGCGGCGGACGCCACGGCGATGCCGCCGCCGATACAGGACAGTCCGGTTACGAGAGCGGCCGCCAGATAGCCAAGACCGGTGGCAATGCCTGCTGCGTTTGCCGCGGTGGTCTCCGCCGCCTCTACGCTCTGACCGCTGAACATGACTGCCATGGCCACCAGAAGGGTGCCGAAGAAAAAGACGGTGTTGACGCCCAGGGTCCGTTTATAACGTTTCTTACATCTCTCGCCCAGCAGGAAGTAGCTGAACGGAAGGATAATACTTAAGGTTAATGCTGCGATAAAAATGATTTTAGCTGCTAAAGTCATGGTAGAACCTCCTACTTTTTGTTGGTTTTCTTTTTGGTATATGGCGCAAAGGCATGTCCGCTGCCTTTGTAAAAACGACTGAACATCTCATAGTATTCCAGACGGAGTACCTGTATGCCCACGATCAGTCCCTCAAAGCCGCAGACAAACAGGTTGCCCAGCACGACAACGATCCAGTTCGGGCTTCCGCTCTCCGCGCCGGACAGCTGCAGTACCACTTCCATGATGGCCGCATGGCTCACGGCAAACGCGCCGATACGGATGAAGGATATGGTGTTGGAGAAATAGCTTAAGAGCGTCTCGAACATCTCAAAAAATCCTTCCACCAGAAACATGGCCTTGCTCTCCTCCATCTTGCCGGACTGATGACGGATCAGGCGGGTCAGCGGCTCCCGGAATAAGATTAGGAGCAGCGGCACGCCGAACATGACTGCCATCACGATGCCCGCCGGCATCGGATTGCCGGTCATGAACAGGACGATGGTAACGACAACCGCCAGATAAAAGACCAGACCGGCCACGCCGTTGGCGTCAAACCACGTGCTGCCGATATCCTTATCCCGCACCGCATTGATGATGTGCAGCGCCATGGCCACCACGATGAGGAACATGCCGAAGGCCACCGCCACGATGAACACGGTGTTGAGCTTGCCAAGAAACGGCAGGGTGGTCATATGGTCGATCGGCCGGATCCACAGCGGTTGTATGATATCCTCAAATCCGAAAATACTTCCGAACATAAATCCGAAGATCGTGGAAAACACGCCGGCCGTGGCCACGATACCCGCCAGTGGCATCTTCTTAAAGCGATAGATCAGTGCTCCGCCAATCAACAGCAGAAGGCCCTGTCCCACGTCGCCGAACATGATACCGAAGATCAGCGAATAAGTCAGTCCCACAAACACCGTCGGGTCAAATTCGTTATGCGCCGGAAGACCGTACATTTGCACAAACATTTCAAACGGCTTAAACAGCTTCGGGTTCTCCAGCTTGGTCGGAGGCTCGCCGAAGTAAGCGTCGTGGTCGTCTTCCACCACCACAAATACCTTATCGTCCTCCTTGACTTCTTCCACAAACTTCTCCACGTCATCCTCCGCCATCCAGCCGCAGAGAATATAATAATCCTCTTTCTTGTCCTCCATGCGGGCGGCCAGCTTGCGGACGTCAAAGTTATTGGACAGTTCCTCCAGGCGGTCTCTGGCCGCCACCAGCTGCGGCGCCCGGTCCGAGAGCATCTCCCCGGCCTTCCTGTCCAGTTCTTCCAGCTTCATGCCGATTCCAGCGTCTTCCCGCAGCAGCGACTGATAGGCCGATTCCGGCGTCCCCTCAAAGCAGTCCTCCAGCTCAATCCGCTCGAAACGGAGAGAACGGAACACCGCGTCCACCTTCTGTGTCTCCGCCGGAGCCACGAAGTACGCGCCGTACACATAGCTCTCATCCCGCTGCCCTTCCACGAAGATCGCTGTCAGATCGTCCATGAGATACTTCTGCATCTTCTGATAATACTCCACGGCGATCCGCCCGAATCGATAGGAAATGTATCGAAAATGCTGGACTTTATGCAGATCACAGTCCAGCGGCCGAAACGGCGCGATGGCTCCCTGCTTCGCGCGGACTTCCTCTCTCTTTCGTCCCAGCTTCTCCTTCTCATCCTGGAGAGACTGATAATCTTCGCCGGCCTGCCGGACAACCTCAAACATATCGTCAAGCCCCATGGAAGTATCCGGCTTCACGCTGTCCGCATCAGGGAGATACCCCACGAACTCTTCGGCCTTGGCCAGCACATCCCGATACGGATTCAGCTCCACAAAAGGCCGGAGATTGTCCACCGTCTTTAACTCCGACAGAGCGGACTCCAGCTGTATCTCATAGCGGGAGAGATATTGATCCGTCACCCGGTCTATATCGTTCCTGGGCCCGGATATGTTGATAAACTTCATCTTAACAATCATTGAATTCTACCTCCAACATATGCCAGCGTCTCTTCCGGCGTCAGGCTGTAGCGCACACACTCCATGGCTGTGGTCAGCTTCCTGATCTCCTCCTCTTTCAGGAAAAGATAGGTGTTGACCGCCGCGATGGAATACGGGTTCCTCCGCCGGTCCACTGTATAGAGATAATGCAGGCAGTCCGCGTACATCTGCTCTATGGTCAGATTCTGATGAAAATTATAATGACGCGCATAAATTGTTTTATCCACAAACACCTGAAACTCATCAAGTCCCGGCGCTTCCACCATCTCTTTTACCTGTTCTGTGGAAAGGCGGTAATGGATGGGAATGAGCAGCAGATAGATATCCGCCGGCTTCATATTGTAGTATTTCTTCGCCCGATAGATCCACTGCATATTGAGCATGTCGATCTTGGATCCGCAGTCCCTCATGAAAAGCTCCAGATCTCCTTTTTTGAGAATCTTCCTCTGTTCCTTCCATATGGAAGTAAAATAATATAGATTCAGAGCCAGATCATAATCATACAGCGTCACATTCTGCGAATCCTTGAGCTTTTGCAGAGTCTCATAATACTCGGTCCCCCGCAGAT
>DXEQ01000008.1 GCA_019114885.1 Candidatus Anaerobutyricum stercoripullorum | reverse complement strand
AGCTTGACTTTACCGTGCAAAAGGACGGAAAGTGGGCGGTGTTCATCATCGAGGACGATGGATGTGGGATTCCGGCGGACCGGCTCTCAAAGATTTTTGACGGCGGTCTGAACGGAACGGAGCTTATGGACGGGCGGAGAAATAATATGAGTATCGGCCTTTCCGTCTGCGCCACGATCATCCGGGCGCACGGCGGGGAGATCCAGGCTGAAAATCGGAAAGAAGGAGGGGCGCGTTTCAGTTTTTCACTGGAAATGGAGGAAATGAATGAATAACAAATACAAAATTCTGGTAATTGAGGATGAGAGTAATATCCGCAGTTTTGTGAAGACAATTCTGGATACCAACGGGTATCAGGTTCTGACAGCGGGAAGCTTAAGTCAGGGCATTCTGGTGTATTCGTCCCATTATCCGGATTTGGTGCTTCTGGATCTCGGACTCCCGGATGAAGATGGCCTTTCTTTTATCCGGAAGATCCGGCAGACGGATTCCACACCGATTCTTGTGCTCTCGGCGAGAACACAGGAGAGGGATAAGGTGCTGGCCCTGGATACCGGAGCCAACGACTACATCACGAAGCCCTTTGGGACAGCGGAGCTTCTTGCCCGGGTGCGGGCGGCTCTTCGCAACCGGCATTTTGAGAATGCCCAGGGCAGTGACGCGGCCGGCCGGTATACGGTGCACGATCTTGAGATCGATTATGAACGGCGCCTTGTCCGCGTGAAGGATCAGGAGGTCCGGCTGACGCAGACAGAGTATAATATCGTAGCGCTTCTGGCCCGGCACGCCGGCAGGGTGCTCACGTACGCTTCGATCATCCAGGCTGTCTGGGGAAGCTCTGATGCGGGCAGCATCAAGAAGCTGCAGGTAAATATGGCGAATATCCGCAAGAAGTTAGGTTCCCGGCCGGGTGAGAAGAATTATATCATCAATGAGCTGGGTGTCGGATATCGTATGCAGGACGAAGCATAACAAAGACTAATCATGACAAAGACTTGAGAAAAGAGGATGTTACAATGTTTAGGTTACTTACAAGGCAGTCGCCGGGACGAATCATTGCATTGGGATTTCTTTCGGTGATTCTGCTGGGTTCCGTACTTCTGATGCTGCCCTGCAGCGTACAGGAGGGAGTTACTTTACGGTATATCGACTCTTTATATACGTCAACCAGCGCCGTCTGTGTGACGGGGCTGATCGCCGTGGACGCGGGAGATACCTTTACCCCGGTCGGGCAGACGATTCTTGCCCTGCTCATCCAGGTCGGAGGCCTGGGTGTGACGGCCGTGGGCGCGGGAGTGATCATCGCCATCGGAAAAAAGGTAAATATGAAAGGGCGCAGTCTGATTCGGGAAGCTATGAATCTGGATTCCGGAAGGGGCCTGGTCATTTTTGTCCGGGATATCTTTATCACCACCGTGATCATTGAGCTGACCGGTGCGGTATTAAGTTTTCTTGTGTTTGTGCAGGATTATCCGCCGGTCCGGGCCATCGGTATCAGCCTGTTTCATTCCGTAGCGGCGTTCAACAACTCCGGTTTTGATATTCTGGGTAATTTCCAGAACCTGATCCCATATCGGGACAACGTGCTTTTAAATGTGGTCACCTGCCTGCTGATCATCTTCGGCGGTATCGGTTTCCTGGTCATCCGGGAGCTGTGGGAGAAAAAGTGCCACTGGAAGAAGCTGTCCATGCATGCAAAAGTTGTTATTTCCATGAGTATCGTTTTGATCATCGTGGGAGCTGTGATGCTCAAACTGACAGAGGATATCACCTGGCTGGCGGCCTTTTTCCACAGTGTTTCCGCCAGAACGGCAGGATTTTCCACGTATCCGCTGGGAACCTTTTCCCAGTCCGGTCTTCTGGTGCTGACCGTGCTGATGTTCATCGGCGCGTCGCCGGGTTCCACTGGCGGCGGTATCAAGACCAGTACATTTTTTGTGCTGCTGCAGGGTATCAAGTCTGCGGCGACCAACAAAGATGAGAAGGCCTTTCACTACGCCATTCCGAAAAATGCGTTCCGCAAGGCGGCCGTCATCGCCGCGCTGGCGCTGAGCGTTGTCGTTTTCGGTTCGTATCTGATGACGGTCATGGAACCGGATATTCCGCTTATGGATATCCTGTTCGAGATCACCAGCGCTTTCGGCACGGTGGGTCTGTCCACCGGTATCACACCGGATCTGTGTGACGGGGCGAAGCTGCTGTCGATCGTTATCATGTACATCGGAAGACTTGGACCGCTGACCATCGCGTCACTCTGGTATTTTACAAGAGGCGACAGAGTCAGCTATCCGGAAGGAAATATTGCAATCGGTTAATTCAGGAGGATATTATGTTTGGTAAACAGAAAAAAGAAAGCATCACATACGGTATTGTAGGATTAGGACGTTTTGGCTACGCACTGGCCATGGAGCTGGCGGAGTCAGGCGCGGAGCTTCTGGTCATTGACCGCGACGAAGAGAAGGTGCGCGAGCTTCGGGAGATCACGGAGAATGCTTACGTGGTAAAGAATCTGGATAAAAAGTCTCTGCTGGATACCGGCATCCGCAACTGCGAGGTGGCCGTAGTCTGTATCGGAGAGCAGATGGGAACGTCGATCCTGACGACCCTGCATCTGGTCAGCATCGGTGTGCCGACAGTCATCGCCAAGGCCAACAGCGCGGAGCACGGAGAGATCCTTGAAAAGCTCGGCGCCGAGGTGGTTTATCCGGAGAGAGATATGGCGATCCGTCTTGCCCATCGACTGGAATCTTCACAGATTCTTGATTATGTGCAGCTCAGCAAAAAGATCAACATCACCAAGGTGGTCGTTCCGGACAAGATGACCGGAAGATCCATCATGGATCTGGATATCCGTTCCAAACTGGGACTGAATATCATCGCCATTGAGAACCATGAAAACGTGATGGAGGACGTTCGTCCGGAGTACGTGCTGCGCAAGGACGATATCCTGTATCTTTCCGGAAGCGCGGAAGGACTGCATAAGCTCACAGAATTCATCGAAAAGGAGAGAATGGCATAAACAAAGAGCGCCCGCTCTCATAAAACGGGAACAGGGGACATCCGCCCTGACAAAACGGATGGAGGAGAGAGGAACAGGGAACATCCACCCTGATAAAACGGATGGAGGAGAGAGGAAACAGGGAACAGTCCGCCCTGCTGATTCGGACACATTAGGAGAAAAAAGGAGAAAAAACTATGATAGGTATCGTATTAGGACTTCTGGGCGGTCTCGCCCTGTTCCTTTACGGTATGCAGATGATGAGTTCCGGGCTGGAAGCAGCAGCCGGAAACCGTATGAAAGGAATACTGGAGAAGCTGACATCGAATCGTTTTCTGGGTGTGGCTGTCGGTGCTGCCATCACAGCGGTCATCCAGTCATCGTCTGCTACGACCGTAATGGTGGTAGGATTCGTAAACTCAGGCATGCTGACGCTGAGACAGGCTGTTTGGATCATCATGGGAGCCAACATCGGAACGACCATCACCGGACAGCTGATCGCTCTCGACGTGGGAGCCATCGCGCCGCTTCTGGCTTTTGCCGGCGTGGCGGTCATCATGTTCAGCAAGAAGGCACAGGTACAGTATTACGGACAGATCGTGGCAGGTCTCGGTATCCTTTTCCTTGGTATGGAGATGATGAGCAGCGCCATGTCGCCGCTGCGGGATTCCGAAGCGTTCATCAATCTGATGACCCAGTTCGGCAATCCGGTGATCGGTATTCTGGTAGGTGCGGTATTTACCGCGATCATCCAGTCTTCCTCCGCGTCGGTAGGTATCCTGCAGACGCTGGCCATCGGCGGACTGATCACTTTGCCAAACGCGGTATTCGTACTGTTCGGTCAGAACATCGGTACATGTATCACTGCGGTTCTTGCGGCCATCGGTACCAGCCGGAACGCCAAGAGAACGACGATCATTCATCTGACCTTCAACATCATCGGTACGATCATCTTTACCATTGTCTGTATCCTCACGCCGCTCACGACTGTGGTACAGAACTTTACCCCGGATAATCCGGCGGCGCAGATTGCCAATATGCATACCCTGTTTAATATCGTGACGACGCTTCTGCTTCTGCCGTTTGGCACGACGCTGGCCAAGTTCGCGACGAAGGTTCTTCCGGAACGTGCCGGAGAGGAGCCGGATACCCAGGGACTTATGTATATCAAGCCGCTGCAGGCGGGCGCTGAGTATCAGGTAGGTAACGCGGCCATCGCCTTAAACGGTATCGCCAACGAGTTACGGCGGATGGAAAAGATGACAAGAGAAAATGTGGAGGAGAGCTTCAATGCAGTGCTGGAGGGCAGTACGCACCGTCTGGCAAAGGTGGAGGAGAACGAAGACTATATCGACTTCCTCAACAAAGAGATATCCAAATATATCTCGAAGGTGATCACGCATGAGACGAACCGGAAGGACGCGGCCAACTTCAACGGCTTCTTCCGCGTCTGCAGCAATCTGGAGCGGATTGGCGACCATGCCATGAATATCTGTGAATATACCAAGATGCTGGAAGAAAAGAAGATCGCCTTCTCCAGTGACGCGAAAAAAGAGATCGAGAAGATGCGCGACGTCAGCCTCGCAGCCATCGACAGCCTGCGCAACCTGAACAGTCTGTCCGAGGAAGAGCTGGAAGAGGTGTCCGGACTGGAGCAGAAAATCGATCAGATGACGGAAGAATACCGTCAGAATCAGATGGAGCGTATGCGTGAAGAGCTCTGTGAGGGAGAAGCCAGCATTCTGTACTCAGAGATGTTGACCGACTTTGAGCGCATTGGCGACCATGCATTAAATATTGGCCAGGAGCTGGCGGTGATCCGCGCATAGATCAGATCCGGGCATAAAGACTACGGCGTGTCTGCAAGTATATCTTGTGGGCGCGCCGTATTTTTTTGTCTGGAGGGAAGTTCTGTCAGAGTTCCTGCGGTAAAGCGGTCCCGCCCGGCGTGAGGATTCTGTGAGGCCAGAAATCTCTGTTCTCACAAAAAATGAGTTGACATATTAATCCTACATATGTAAGATATAAATATTACATACGTAGGAGATGAAAACATGTCGAAGATTCTGGAAAAGATAAAGCAGATTAAGATTACAAGGACCATGATTCTTGGCGCGGGGCTGTGCTTTTTATTTGCCCTGCTCATAGGGCGGCTGTACCGTCTGCAGATCGTGGACGGGGAGAAGTACGCCGACAACTTTGTCTTAAAGACAAAGAGAGAGATCCGGCAAAAGGGTGTCCGGGGAAATATTTATGACCGCAATGGAAAGCCGCTGGCGCGAAATGAGCTGGTCTATAATCTGACTATGGAGGACAGTCAGACATATCCCGGCAGCCGTGAGCGGCAGTTGTCGCTTAACGGAACAATCTACCGGCTCCTGAAAGTTCTGGAACAAAATGGAGACACACCTTCACAGTATCTGGAACTGACATGGGACAGGCAGGGTGGATATACATTTACTGTGGAAGGGACAGCGCTGGCCAGATTCCGGGCGGATGTTTTCGGAAAGGCATCCATCGACGAGATGAGCGAGGAAGAGAGACGGGCAGACGAGGAGGATATCATTGCCTATCTGAGCGGAGAGGATCGCTTCTGTCTCTTCTCGCAGGGCGGAAAAGAATATACGTCTGAGGAAAAGCAGCAGTATGGTCTGCCGGAGAAGCTTTCCGAAGAAGAAGTGTTAGGGATTCTTCATATCCGCTATGCGCTTTCCCTGCAGGCGTACCAGAAATATCTTGCGGTCACGGTGGCAGAAAATGTGTCGGACACTTCGGTTGCCGCCATCTTGGAGAATCAGACGGAATTTACGGGGGTGTCCATCGAGGAAGATACCATGCGGGTCTATGACGGCGGGGAAGCCTGTGCTTCCATCATCGGCTACACCGGACAGATTTCTTCGGAGGAACTCGACGAGAAAGAGGAGGATGGGTATGCGGCCGATGCGGTTGTGGGGAAAGCGGGTATGGAGAAATATCTGGAAGAAGATCTCCACGGAAAAGATGGATACAGAGAAGTGCTGGTAGACAACATGGGACGGGTTCTGGAGGAGACGGATTATGTCCGAAAGCCCGGGACGGGACAGGACGTGTACCTGACCATCGACCGGGATCTGCAGCAGAAAGTCTATGATATTCTGGAAAAAAAGATCGCCGACATCCTGCTGGAGCACATGATCGACGCGCGCACCTTTGATAAGGAAGCCGTTTCCGACACGACGGAGATCCGTATTCCGGTCTATGAAGCGTATCAGGCGTGTTTCTCCAATCACCTGATTGATCCGGAACATTTCGGGGAAGAGGACGCCACAGAACTCGAGCGGGAGATGTTGAAGCGGCAGAAAAAACAAAAGAAGGCAGTCTGTCAGGAGATACAGGAGACCTTGCTGGAGCAATCCGGACAGGAGAAAACGGGAAAAAACAACTCCGGGGAAGGAAACCATATGCGGGATTACGAGACATTTCTTATGGAAAATGTATCTCTCCTTTACGAGGAATACGAACAGGACGCCGAAGCTTGTCGGAAAGAGTGGGAGGACGGCGAGATCACATTTGGCAGCTATCTGTATCAGGTGATCGCAAAAGGCTGGGTGCGGGATGATATTTTTGAGGGGGAGAGCGGGTATCTGACGCAGGAGGAAATGTACGAAAGTGTCGTCTGTCATATCGTGGATGAGCTGCGGGATGACAGCGATTTTGACCTGCTGCTCTATGAAAAGATGATTCTGGAAGACCGGATCACGCCCGATGAGGTGATACTGCTTTTGTATGCGCAGGGCGTCCTCACACAAAAGGATGAGACATACAGGACATGGAGGGCCGGCGGCATGTCCGCCTACACCTTTTTCCGTGCCAAAATAGAAAGACTGGAGATCACACCGGCAGACCTGGCGCTGGACCCCTGCTCCGGTTCCGCCGTGGTGACAGATACGGACACGGGGGAGGTGCTGGCCTGCGTCAGCTATCCGGGCTATGACAACAACCGTCTCGCCAATGAGATGGACCGCGATTACTATGCCTCCCTGTCGCAGAACGCCTCCCTGCCCCTTTACAATCGGGCGACCCAGCAGCTCTCGGCGCCGGGTTCCACCTTCAAGCCGGTGACGGTCATTGCCGGGCTGGAGGAAGGGGTGATTGAGCCGGATACGGCAGTGGTCTGCGATGGAATCTTTGATAAGGTATCTCCATCTCTGCGGTGCTGGAATCACGCCGGGCACGGAAAGGTGTCCTCGGCCTCCCTGGCACTTCGTCATTCCTGCAACGACTACCTCTGTGAGATATCGTACCGGCTTGGCATGAAAGGAAACAAGGAGTTCTCCGATTCGCAGGCGCTTTCCTGTCTGCAGTCATATGCCGGACTGTTTCATCTGGATGAAAAGAGCGGCGTGGAGCTGACAGAAAGCAGCCCGCAGGTGACGGACGCCTATGCCATCCCGTCGGCCATCGGACAGGGGACAAACAACTATGCTACCGTACAGCTGGGCCGGTATGTGAACACCATCGCCAATAAGGGCGATTGTTATAAACTGACTCTCATCAGAGGTATCGGACAGGAGGAAGCCGCAACTAACGTTTCCGAGGAAACCGCCGCACAGCCGGAAAGCCATATCGAACTGTCAGAGAGCACCTGGAACAGCGTGCACCGGGGGATGGAGATGTATATAGAGAGTACCGGTATTTTTAAAGGATTTGAACTTCCGGTGGCCGGTAAGTCCGGCACGGCGCAGGAGAGCCGCCTCCGCCCGGACCACGGTCTTTTTATCGGATACGCCCCGGCGGATACACCGGAGGTATCCCTGGCGGTCCGGATCGTCAACGGATATACCTCAGAAAATGCAGTGGCCTGCGGCAGAGAGATTCTGAAGGCGTGGTCAGAAGAGCAGCCGATGAAGAACTGAGAGGGCGGTATCCGCTGCCCTGGTCCCGTCGCAGCCTTCGCCTTCCAGATGGACGGCGAAGCAGAAGGTGTTGTCTGACGTCTCCACAAAGCCCACAAACCAGCCGCTTCCCGCACTGTCCGGCAGACTGGCTGCGGCTTCTGTCCGGTCGGTGTGGGAAGCCGCTTCTTCTGAGGTACTTTTATTGCTGCCGGTCTTTCCGTACAGACGGACGCCTGCGGCAGCGTCTTCCGAGAGGAGCAGGGCATCCTTGATGGCCTGTACATTTTCCGGCGCGAAATCCCAGTCCCCGGAGAGCAGTCCGGCAAGAAGCCGCACCTGTTCCAACGGAGAAATCTGCAGGGAACAGTCGGCCCAGTAACTTTTGAGGCCGCCGCTTATGTCACCGTTTCCGTAGCCAATCCGGCTGTAGTAAGAGGACAGCCGGAGAGAACCCATGCGGTAATCCAGATTCTGAAAATACCAGTTGACGGAATTCTGCATGGCTGAGGACAGCGTCTGATCCTGCATCCATGCAGCAAAAGGCTGTGCGGAACCATCCCAGGACAGTCCGGAAGCGTCCGGGCGGATGAGTCCTTCTTCCAGGGCGAAAAGCCCACTGTAGATCTTGAAGGTGGAAGCCGGAGAATATCGCTGCTCACACCGTTCTTTATTATAAATCTGATAAGTATCGTTTTTCATGTCATATAGTACGAAGGCGCCGTCCTGCCCGTCGAACAGGTCGGAGACGTCGGCTTGCCGCCACCTCTCGTCGGTCAGATGAAAGGCCGGGGCGCCGGAGGCATAGGCGGACAGCATCGGGGTGAGACAGAAAATGAGTGCAAAAAGGAGCGCGGACAGTCCGGCGCTCTTTATTTTCTGTCCGAAAGATGCCCTCTCGTATTCCGCGATGGCCGCGATCCGCTGTCTGGTGGCGGAGAGACTGCTGCCGATGCCGGAGAGCGGGGACGCAAAAAAACCCTGCCGGACGGCGCTGGCAAAATGCAGGATGGTGAGTCCGTAAGGGATACGCTCCTCCCTGCCGATTCGGCCGAGAACGGCATGGTCGCAGGCCATTTCCCGGTCACGTTTCATCTGTCCAAATCCGTACCAGAGGAAAGGATTGAACCAGTAAAGCGTCTCCAGCGTGCAGATGAACAGGTTCAGCAGACCGTCCTGATTCCTGCAATGCTGCAGTTCATGAAGAAAGATGAAGCGCATCTCTTTTTCGGTGGACAGGATGTCCAGATCCTGCGGGATGAGGACAACGGGTTGGATGAGCCCGAAAGAAACCGGACTCTCCGTTTCGCAGGAAGCGTAGAGCCGCACCGGCCGCCGCAGGGACAGGGTGCGCCGGCAGTCTGAAAACAATCGGAAAAGTTCCGGCTCTGTTTCCCCGGTGATGAGAAAAGCACGCCGCCGGATGCGGCGGACCTGCCACAGTGAGCCGGCAAAATAGAGGCTCACTGCCAGCATACCGATGACCCAGATGACAAAGAGAATCCGGGAAAGGGAGACGCCGGAGCCGGAGACCGCCGCGGAAAAGTCCCGGATGACGGCCTCCGAGGATACCTGTGTCTGTGTCCGGACGGCGGAAGCCGTCAGAATATCGGAATCCTTCCCCACCGACAGCAGCTGTCGCAGCCAGAGAAACAGCGACTGCGGGGAAAACTCCCGCAGGACGCCGGGAGGGCAGAACGGCAGAAACAGGGCGGCGATAAACAGATACCACAGGCGGTATCGTGCCGTTGCGGCCAGATGCCGGCCTCCCAGCCTTCGGATCAGCAGCAGGACGCCCAATAATATGCTGATCACAAGATTACAGAACAGAAAATGTATTGGGGAGATCATGCGTCACCGTCCTTTTTTATCTTTGCCTCCAGCAGATCGTACATTTCCAGCAGGTCCGCATCGGAGATATTCTCATTGGAGAGGAGGGCGGAGAGCATGGGAGCCGCCTTCCCGTTATAAAACCGTTCCAGGAAATGAAGGTTCTCCTGTTTTAAGTACATTTCCTGCGCGATTACCGGAAAGTAATGGTACATTCGTCCCTTCTTCTCATAGGAGATCACTCCCTTGTTATAAAGCCGGGACAAGAGGGTGTGGATGGTCTTCTGGTTCCAGTCGTGGGTCTTTTGCGCCCTCTCGCAGACTTCATTTGTGCTGAGAGGGTGTTGTGCCCACAGAATTTTCATGATCTCGTATTCCGCTTCGGATATCTGCGGCAGCTTATGCATTGTTTACTCCTCCTTGAATTAATTCTTACTATTGTAAGAAATGCTGCGTTCATTATACGTCAGGAGAACGAACCGGTCAATCCGGTTCTGCCTGCAAAAATGCAAAAAAAATGTAAAAAACCTTTTTTATTTAATTTTTATTTATAAATGCGTGGTAAAATGAAAAAAACAATCTGCGCGAAAAGGGAAGGGAGGAATGTCGTTTGAATATCAGAAGGAAGATAACGCTGGCGAGTGTCCTGATGATTCTGGTTCCGATCATCGTATCTCTCGGGTTATGTATCGTCGTGTTCTTTTTTCATGGCAGCGGTACTCTGAACCGGCTGCAGGATTTGTACGATGATGATAACGGATTACTGAACGCCCAGACAATCCTCCATAACTATCAGCGGCAGATCATGACTTACGATCCGGTGGAAGAACTTTTTGAGTCCAGTACGGAGTCCTCCGCGCAGATGCAGGCTTCTCCCAGCAGCTGGGATGAGGATGACTGGGAAGAGGAGGACGAATGGCAGGAAGAGGAGCCGGATTACGAGACTCTGCTGGAAGAGGAGATACAAAGACAGAATGACGCCTTTGGCGGTGTGGTGAAGGAACTCAGCCGGATCGGCTATTATTATGAGATTTACTATGCCGGTCAGGTGATCGCTTCCAATCTGCCGGAGGGTTCCGGCGATAAGATCGCTGTCATAGCGGGGACAGATTATAGGGACCTGCTGAGTTTCGCGGTGACAGACGGGAACCGTTCGGCGGTAAAGCGTTCTTACGCGCTGGAAGACGG
>DXEQ01000081.1 GCA_019114885.1 Candidatus Anaerobutyricum stercoripullorum | reverse complement strand
CGTTTGATATAAACGGTCAGTGTATTATCATTGACAAAGTCCCCCGCCACATCCCAGATTTCTTCCAGCAGACGGTTCCTGCCAAGGATCTCTCCCTGGTGGCCCGCAAAGATCAGCAGCAGGCGGTACTCCAGCGCCGACAAAGGGATCTCCCTGCCGTCTTTCGTGACCGACGCCCGCCGCAGATCAATCCGGATATCCGAAAATGTACAGACATGCTGGCTACTCCTGCCATGACGCAGTACATTTCTTATTCTGGACATAAGCTCCATGGGACGAAATGGTTTGATCACGTAATCATCCGCCCCCAGATCAAATCCGGTGACTACGCTTGCCTCATCATCCATCGCCGTGAGCATGATGACGGGAAGATTCTCTTTCTTTTTTACAGCCGTACAGAGAGAATAGCCGCTGCCATCAGGAAGCATCAGATCAAGCAGCACCAGATCAATCTCCTCCTGTTCCAGAATCTCCAGCGCCCTCTGTCTGGTGAAGGCGACCCGGGCGCCGAAGCCTTCTCCGATCAGGAGGGCCTCCAGATGGGTTACAATCTCCCGGTCATCTTCCACAATCAATATAACGACTTTTTTATCCGCTCTGCCCTCACTCATATGTACTCCTTCTTTCCGCACAGTTCATAATAGAAAATGTACTGCTGCATGACGCCCTGAAATCCCCGGTACCGTCGATTGGGGAATCCTCTCTTGTAGTGTGCCGCCATGGCCTGTTTGATGTGGGTGTCCATGGGAAATGCCTGCAGGTGATGAAGCCCGAAGAGGCAGATGCAGTCCGCCACCTTCTCTCCCACGCCAAAAAGACGCAGCAGTTCCTCCTTCGCCTTCCGGTAGGACATGCGGAAAACCGCGTCCAGATCAAACTCCCCATCGACCACACTCCGGGCCGCCCGCACCACATATTTGCTGCGGTATCCCAGATTACACTCCATGAGCGCGTCCTCCGGCAGCCCGCACAAGGCCTCCGGAGCCGGAAAGGAATGATACCGGATCTCCCGGGATTCCTCCGGAGTTGACAGAAGCTGCTGGTCTTCTTCCGGCGACCATATTGGCTCCTGATTTTCTTTCGGACACTGCGGTACCCTAATCACTTTTTCCTCTCCGTATTTCTCGCAGATATTCTCGATACAACGTCGAATCCGTACGATATTATTCTGCTGAGAAATCAGAAACGAGACGATCATCTCCCACAGATCCTGCCGCAGAATCCGCATGCCGGATCCAAAGGCAATGGCCCGGTTCAGATACGCGTCGTTGGGATTGACCTGCGCCATATAGGCGGCATAATCGGTATCCAGATCAAAATACTCTTTCCAGAAATGTTCAAACTCTTCGCTGCCGCAGTAAAAACAGCAGTGTTCCCCTTCCTGCCGGACCTGCAGGCGGCGGTCGCCGGCCAGAATCGTGAAAAGATTCCCCTCCTGTTTCATGCGAAAGCACTGCCCGGACTGACCGATCTGCTCCAGACTGAAATGTTTGATTGTTCTCTCTATCATAATGTTTATCCCCCTTTTTTCTTTCTGTACTCCGCGAGGGTGTCTTCCTCCTTACCGGCCCCGCTCAAAGCCTTTTCTTTCTGTATTCCGCGAGAGCTCCCGCCGTCATAAACGCGGCCCACACGAGACTGATTCCCGCCGCCACTGCCAGCGAATACCGGGCGGCCGTGACGCCATGCTCCCACGCAAGCCGGTACTTTCCTTCCACCAGACTGCGCATGGCTGAGTAGAGAAGGCGCCCCGGCGCGGACGTGGCGATGGCCGGAAGCAGTAAAATCGTGGCCGGGACTTTCAGAATCCTGGCGAGACATTCCACATAAGCCGCCGTCACCACGGAGGACAGCAGACAGGGGAACACCCTGCCGCCCACTGTCTCCTGCAGCACCAAAAACAAAACGCGGTTCATCAGACCGCCGAAGGCGGCCGGAATCAGCAGTCCCTTTCTCAGATGAAATAACACGCCCAGTCCCAACGGGCCGAAAAAAGCCGCCGCCAGCTGTAAAACCCCTTGCTGCATCACACATTTTCTCCTCTGCCATATCTTCTTCTGTCTCAAAACACCAGCCAGATTGCCGCCATAAACCCGCAGGCCAGCGCCCCGGTCCAGATGAGACTCTCCGTCAGCCGCATGATGCCGGATATCGTGTTACCGGCCAGAGCGTCCCGGACCGAATTCATCAGCGCCAGCCCCGGAATCAGCAGCATCATATCACCCAGAATGACCCGGTCATAATGAAACCATCCGGTCAGCCGGGAACCCAGGCAGATCAATATCCCCGTCAGGAAAGAACAAAACACATAAAACGTCACCTTGTTGGGAAAGAATCGCTCAAAACGGACCTGCAAAAAGCAGACCAGCGGCGCAAAGGCAACGGCCGCCAGCCCATCCGCGACCGTCCCGCCAAAATACAGCGCAAAACTTCCGGTGACGATCAGACTTCCCACGTACCGTTCCCGTATATTCTCTCCTCTTTTCCACCGGAGCAGTTCCTCCTCCAGCTGCGATACCGGCACCGGTCTCCCGGCCGCCGCGCAGCAGCGCCGACTCAGAAGGTTCAGTGCTTCCAGCTTCCGGAAATCATTCTTCGGCGCGCCGGCAATCCGCCGGATCCCCATTGCCCGCCTCCGTCCCGGAAACTCCATGGACGCCATAATGCTGGCCGTGATCACGAACACATGGCACTCCACCGCCCCGTACGCCCGGCCCAGACGATTGAGGGTATCTTCCACCCGCTTGATCTCCGCCCCCGAGGAGAGGAGCATCTCTCCCATATCCAGAATATCATACAGCAGGCGCTCTGCCGCCTCTCTCTCCGGTTTCATAGTCTTCCTTTCCGGCTGCCGGCATGGGCCGCCTGACCGGCCGAACATAACCGGACGCCTTTTCCACGCCATCTGCCCGCAAATGACTGTCTCCATGGAAATGATACAATACATTTATCCTGTATTGTACCACAAAAAAATGGCAGCCATACATGATTTTGTACGACTGCCGCAGATGACCCGCTTTATTCTTACATTGCAGACGTATCCATCTCACCGTTTCTGCCCGGTCGGTACCTGTTCCCGCAGTCTCTCGATGGCTTCCTCCGAAAGCGCCGTCGCTTTCCTGATAAATGCATTGTCTTTTCCCATGAGGATCAGGTTGCCTGCCACTTCTGTGATACCGCGCTCCAGCCCACGCTCTTCAAACATATAGGACAGATTACACATCGTATCGATCTCCCTTCCATATCCATCGTCCATAGTTATCCCGTAGTCTTCTTCCAGTTCTCTTTTGATCTCTTCCTTACTCTTTCTGGAGGAGAATAAGATGTTCAGCATCCGGATCTGCCTGTCGGCCTTCTTCTCTGGTATACTGTAAATAATCGTATCTATCTTGTTATTTCTGCCCGGCCGGTACCTGTTCCCGCAGTCTCTCGATGGCTTCCTCTGAAAGCGCCGTCGCTTTCCTGATAAATGCATTGTCCTTTCCCATGAGGATCAGGTTGCCTGCCACTTCTGCGATACCGCGCTCCAGCCCGGTCTTCATGCCGCGTTCCAACCCAGTCTTCATACCACGTTCCATGCCGGTTTTCATACCACGTTCCATGCCACGCTTCATGCCGCGCTCTTCAAACATATAGGACAGATTACACATCGTATCGATCTCCCTTCCATATCCATCGTCCATGGTTATCCCGTAATCTTCTTCCAGTTCTCTTTTAATCTCTTCCTTGCTCTTTCTGGAAGAGAATAAGATGTTCAGCATCCGGATCAGTTCGTCGTCCTTCTGGTCCAGGTCTTCCCTGAGACAGATCTGGACGATCTCCAGCTTGTCGTATGCCCGCTTCTCGTCCGGTATCCCCGGCAGCAGGTCTTCCTTCCCCATCGTGTAGCGGCTGATCGCGTTGCCGATGTAAGCCGGGGGATTGAAACAGATCCAGATGGAATAGACCTTCTTCAGATCGTCATAGTGTTCCAGGTCGAACTCCTGCCCGATCTGGGCAGAGATCATCCGGGCGCAGTACACGATCCCCCTCGTCACGATCTTGTAGCCCGGATAGTAATCCTTCTGGGCCTCCATATCAAACAGGATCTTCATCCGGCCTTCCTCGTCCAGCACGATATAAAAACGGACGTCATAGTAGATACTCCCTTCACTCAGGGAGACGGATTCCGTATTACTCCCGGCAATCTTCTCCGATGTGTCCGGGACGGGCGTCTCCTCCAGCAGGGGTTCCCCCTCGATGGCCGCGATGATCTCCTCCGTGTCCATCCCTGCCACCTCAGAGACGGTATGTTTTAAGATCCGGGCCAGGATTGCCTTGTGGGATAATACGACCTTGCACTGGTGGTCCAGCTGCCGTCTCTGCGGGGCATCCGCAATGCTCGCCGCGATTGATGTCTGCATAGTCTCGCTCCTTTCCAAAATCACAACATGTCTATCCACTTCCTTCTGCCTGACGACCTTCTTCTCTGGTATATAATGTAAAATTATCCTGTAAATGTATTTCTTTGATTATACGGGATTTTTTGTCGAAAAGCAAGAAAAAAATGGAAATAAATAAATTTTATGGAAGAAAAAGTCCGATTATCGCGTTCTCCGATCAGATTGACATTTATTGCGTCGTCACTTACAATTATGGTGTCTGCTTAGAGAAAAAGAAAAGAGATGAAAGAGTTATGAAAAACCAAAGTCAAACCGATCAAAACGAAGTTTTTGAGAGCTATCCTGTGCCGAAGGCGTTGCGGGTCATGATAGTTCCGGCGGTGATCAGTCAGCTGATCGTGCTGATCTACAATATGGCGGACACCTTTTATGTGGGACAGACCAATAATCCCTATATGGTAGCGGGCACGTCGCTGATCCTGCCGGTGTTTAATATATCCCTCTGTCTGGCCGGACTGTCCGGTATTGGCGGCGGAGCGTTGATTTCCCGGCTGCTGGGGCAGGAGAAAGAGGAAGAGGCGCGGAGAGTCAGTGCCTTTTCTCTGTATCTGGGCATTGGAATCGCCGCTGTTTTTGCAGTGGGGATGGCGATATTTATGCGTCCAATCCTGCATATCCTGGGCGCGGGAGCAAATACATACGAGTACGCCCGGCAATATGCGTACTGTGTTATCGTCTTTGGAGGAATTCCAACGGTGCTGTCAAATGTACTGTCCAATCTGATACGGAGCGTGGGCCGTTCCCGGCAGGCGGGGACGGGAATCGTTTTGGGCGGTGTGCTGAATATCATTCTGGACCCGATCTTTATGTTTGTGCTACTGCCGGACGGCTATGAGGTGCTGGGAGCCGGAACAGCCACCTGCCTTTCCAACTGCATTGCCTGTCTCTACTTTATCATTGTGCTGATTCGGATGGGACGGGAATCAGTCATTACATTTCGTATGAAAGGCGGTCTGGCAAGTCGGGAGAGCATCGGTGCCGTCTTTGGAGTGGGTGTTCCCTCTGCCATTGCTACATTTTTATTCGATATGGACTATGTGATCATCGATAAGCTGATGGTGTCCTACCATGACCTGGCGCTGGCGGCCATCGGTATTGTGCTGAAGGTGGAGCGGTTTCCGCTGAATGTGGGAATCGGTATCTGTCAGGGAATGATGCCGCTGGTGGCCTATAATTATGCCTCCGGCAATCGAAAGAGGATGCATGACTTTATCCGCCTGTCCCGCACGCTGGGACTGGTGATTGCGGCAATCAGCATCATCCTTTATGAGATTTTTGCCGTTCAGTTTACCCACCTCTTTATCGCTGACGCGCAGACCGTGGGGATGGCCTCGCAGTTTCTGCGCATCCGGGTACTGGCGACGCCGCTCATGTTTTTAAGCTTTTTTACGGTGTACCTCTTTCAGGCGTTCGGCAAAGGGAGAATTTCCCTGCTGCTGGGCGTGACCCGCTGGCTTGTGTTCAATATTCCAATGCTGTTCATTCTGAACGCCATCATCGGCATGTACGGCATCGTCTGGTCGCAGGTGACAGCAGACACGCTGACAGTGATTCTGTCCTTCTACGTGTACCACCGGTTTGGGCCGGGAAAAAATTGAGTATGCTCTTGACTTCCCGGAAAATCAATGCTATAGTAAACAAAACTTTTATAACACAAAACCGTTGATGCGGAGATAACGGCAATGATGCCTCTACAGAGAGCCTGAGATGCTGAGAGTCAGGTGAGAAACAAGTTGTCAAATGGACCGCTGAGGGCGCAGTCAAATGGAAGCCGTTTCATTATTGTGATGTTTATCACAGGCTTTCCAGAGTATTCTGCGACGTTGGAGGCAGACGTTACCTGCCGGGGATATGCTGGTATCCTGCTAAGCGCACGGGTCATGCCGTGAATCAAGGTGGCACCGCGGATTGTGTCATTCTATGATGGTAGCATTATAGTTGAATTATATTCGCCCTTGACAGAAACTGTCTGTTTCTGTCAGGGGCTTTTTGTTTGCCCAAAAGACGGATTGCGGGAGTGCGGAGCACGCAGCAATCCGGAGGCTTTTGAGATATTATTTTAATCTTGTAATAAAAATAATCCAGAGCCGAAGCCACTGCTTGCAGATGGGTTCGGATTTTGCCCGCAGATTCCCGGAGGAGTTTTCCTCGTTTTGAGAAAGGAGGACGAAACCATGAGATTTTTCCCGGATTATGCACAGGCGGAGGAGTTCGCCGCCACCGGAAATTATGATGTGATGCCAATTAGCTGTGAGATGCTGTCGGATTTCACCACACCGATTGAGGTGATGCGGATACTGAAAAATGTATCCAGACACTGCTATCTGCTGGAATCCGCCCAGGAGAATGAGTCCTGGGGAAGGTATACTTTCCTCGGTTTTGATCCGAAGCTGGAGATCACCTGCCGGGAGGGGGAGATGCGCGTGGGAAATGTGCGGATGCAGACGGAGCATCCGTCGCAGGTCCTCCGGGAGATACTGGCAGATTACCGGAGCCCGCGTTTTCCTGACCTTCCGCCGTTTACCGGAGGGCTGGTGGGATATTTCTCCTATGATTATCTGGGTTACAGCGAGCCGGCGGTACGGTGCGGCGCAAAAGATACGGAGGATTTCAAAGATATGGATCTCATGCTGTTTGACAAGGTGATCGCTTTCGATCATCTGCGGCAGAAGATTATCCTTCTGGTGAATATGCGGCTGTCTGACGGAAGAACCGGATACAATAAGGCGGTCCTGGAGCTTGAGCAGCTGGCAAAACTGCTGCGCCGCGGGGAGAAAAGCCGGGAGCCGGCAGGACGGATGCTGGGAGAGGCAGAGGCCCTGTTTGCGAAAGAACAGTTCTGTGAGATGGTGGAGAAAGCAAAGAGCTACATCCGGGAAGGAGATATTTTTCAGATCGTGCTGTCCAACCGGCTGAGCGCGCCCTTTGAGGGGAGTCTGCTGAATACGTACCGGGTACTCCGCACCATCAACCCGTCGCCGTATATGTTTTACTTTTCCGGTACGGACGTGGAGGTGGCGGGGGCTTCGCCGGAAACGCTGGTCCGGCTACAGGACGGCGTTCTCCATACATTTCCTCTGGCGGGAACGAGGCCGAGGGGAAAGACGGAAGAAGAAGACCGCAATCTGGAAAAAGAACTGCTGGCTGACGAGAAAGAACTGGCGGAACACAATATGCTGGTGGATCTTGGACGAAATGATCTGGGAAAGGTCAGCCGGTTCGGCACGGTACAGGTGGAGAGCCTCCATTCCATCGAGCGTTTCTCCCATGTGATGCACATCGGTTCCACGGTGCGGGGAGAGATCCGGGAAGATAAGGACGCGTTAGATGCCATCGAGGCGGTGCTGCCTGCCGGGACCCTTTCCGGCGCACCGAAGATCCGGGCCTGTCAGCGCATCGGGGAGCTGGAAAATAATAAAAGAGGCATATACGGTGGAGCCATCGGCTATATTGATTTTACGGGAAATATGGATACCTGTATCGCCATCCGTATTGTGTACAAAAAGAACGGGCGTGTATTCGTGCAAAGCGGGGCGGGAATCGTGGCAGATTCTGTCCCGGAAAAAGAGTATGAGGAGTGCCTGAACAAAGCCGGGGCTTCTTTGAAGGCATTGCAGCTGGCACAGGAGGTGGAGCAATGATTCTTTTGATTGATAATTATGACAGTTTTTCTTATAACCTCTATCAGATGATCGGGGAGATGGAACCGGATCTGAAAGTGATCCGCAATGACGAGAAGACTGTGGAGGAGATTCGGGCGATGCAGCCGGAGAGGATCATCCTCTCGCCCGGCCCCGGAAGACCGGAAGACGCGGGAGTCATTATGGAGGTGGTGAAGGAACTTGCCGGGGAAATTCCCATCCTGGGCGTATGTCTGGGGCATCAGGCGGTCTGCGCTGCTTTTGGAGGGAGGATCACCTACGCCGGAAGGCTGATGCACGGTAAGCAGTCTGTGAGCAGACTCCGCACGGACTGTCCGGTTTTTGCCGGGTGTCCGGAGGAGACAAAGGTTGCCAGATATCATTCGCTGGCGGCGGACGCCTCGTTCCTTCCGGATTGTCTGGAGGTGACCGCGGTGGCGGATGACGGGGAAGTGATGGCGGTGCGGCACCGGGCATATCCGGTGTATGGCCTGCAGTTTCATCCGGAATCGATTCTGACGCCGGAAGGAAAAACGATGCTTGAGAATTTTGTCCGACTGGGGACGCACAACGGGGAAACAGTGAAAGGAGACCGGGGATGATTAAAGAAGCGATTGTAAAGATTGTCAGCAAGGAGGACCTGACCTACGATGAGGCATATGCGGTGATGAGTGAGATCATGAGCGGGGAGACTACCGCCACTCAGAACGCGGCTTTTCTGGCGGCGCTGTCCACCAAGAGCGCCCGGGCGGAGACCATCGATGAGATCGCGGGCTGCGCGGCGGCCATGCGGGCCCATGCCACGAAGGTGGAGACGGGGATGGATGTGTTTGAGATTGTCGGCACAGGCGGGGATAACGCCCACAGTTTTAATATCTCCACCACCTCGGCGCTGGTGGCGGCGGCCGGAGGAATGAAGGTGGCAAAGCACGGCAACCGTGCCGCTTCTTCTCAGTGCGGGACGGCGGATTGCCTGGAGGCGCTGGGGGTCAACATTCAGCAGAGTCCGGATAAATGTGTGGAACTGCTGCGGGAGGTCGGCATGTGTTTCTTCTTTGCGCAGAAGTACCATACCTCCATGAAATACGTGGGAGCCATCCGCAAGGAGCTGGGATTTCGGACCGTGTTCAATATCCTGGGTCCGCTGACCAACCCGGCCACGCCGTCCATGCAGCTTCTGGGTGTCTACGATGATTATCTGGTGGAACCGCTGGCACAGGTGCTGGTGAGCCTCGGCGTCCGCCGCGGCATGGTGGTATACGGACAGGAGAAGCTGGATGAGATCTCCCTCTGTGCGCCGACTACCATCTGCGAGATCCGGGACGGATGGTTCCGCTCCCATGTGATCACGCCGGAACAGTTCGGTATGGAGCGCTGCACGAAGGAAGACCTGCTGGGCGGTGCGCCGGAAGAAAATGCAGCGATCACCCGGAGGATATTAGGCGGGGAGCGTGGACATAAGCGAAACGCTGTTCTGCTCAACGCCGGCGCTTCCCTCTATATCGGAGGAAAGGCGGATTCCATGAAAGACGGCGTCGCCCTGGCGGCGGAACTGATTGATTCCGGCAGGGCAGCGGAGACCCTGGAGCGGCTGATCGCCGTCAGCAATGCGCCGGATGACAACGTGCCGGACGACAAAATGCCGGATGGCAATGCGAAGGGAAGCAACGCGCCGGACGACAGCGTGCGGGACACGGATGCGCATGTTGGCGGCGCTGCCAACGCGCATGGCGTGGTGAGCCGATGACGATATTGGAACAGCTGGCCGCCCACGCAAGACACCGGGTGGAGCAGGTTGCAAAACAGCATCCATTGGAAGAAGTGAAGAGGAGCGCTCTGGCGCTGCCCCGGGGCGGCTTTGCATTTGAGCGGGCGCTTGGCAAACCGGGTATGTCCTTTATCTGCGAGTGTAAGAAAGCCTCGCCGTCCAAAGGACTGATCGCGCCGGACTTTCCTTATCTTTCCATTGCCGGAGCGTATGCCGAAGCGGGTGCCGACGCCATCTCCGTGCTCACGGAGCCGAAATGGTTTCTGGGCAGCGATACCTTTCTTCGGGAGATTGCGGCGCAGGTGCAGGTTCCCTGCCTTCGCAAGGATTTTACGGTGGATGCCTATATGATCTATGAAGCGAAGCTTCTGGGAGCATCGGCGGTGCTGCTGATCGTCTCGCTTCTGCGGGAAGAACAGCTTCGGACATACATGGAGATCTGTGATGAACTGGGACTTTCCGCGTTGGTGGAAGCCCACGATGAAGGGGAAGTCCGGACTGCATTGCGGGCCGGCGCGCGGGTGGTTGGCGTCAACAACCGGAATCTGAAAGATTTCTCCGTGGACACGGAAAACAGCCGACGGCTGCGGGAACTGGTGCCGGAGGATGTGATTTTTGTCTCCGAGAGCGGCGTGCGGGATGCGGAGGATATCCGCAGACTGTCGGCCATGGGTGCGGACGCCGTCCTGATCGGGGAGACGCTGATGCGGGCAAAAGATAAGAACGCCACGCTGGCGGCGTTTCGGGAGGCGGCGCTATGACAAAAATAAAATTCTGCGGGCTTACCCGGCCGGAGGATATCGAGGCGGCCAACAGGCTGCAGCCTGATTACGTGGGGTTCGTGTTTGCGCAGAAAAGCCGGAGACACGTATCGCCGGAGCAGGCGGCGACGTTGAAATACATGCTGCGGGATGACATCCGGGCAGTGGGAGTGTTCGTGGATCAGGAGCCGGAATGGATTGCGCGGCTGCTGTCTGCGGGGGTCATTGATCTGGCGCAGCTTCACGGGACGGAAGACGCGGAGTACATTTGCAGGCTGCGAAAGATGACAGACAAACCAATCATACAGGCGTTTCGCATCGGCAGCGCAGAAGACGTCCGGGCGGCAGAGCAAAGCCCGGCGGATTATATTTTGCTGGATTCGGGGGCCGGTACAGGAAATGTATTTGACTGGACGCTGCTTTGCGGTATCCGGCGGAGGTACTTTCTTGCCGGCGGGCTTGCCCCGGAAAATGTAAGAAAAGCCATCCGGACGCTCCATCCCTTTGCGGTGGACGTCAGCTCCGGCATAGAAAGCAAAAAAGTAAAAGACAGAGAGAAAATGACAGCCTTTGCGGCTGCGGTCAGAAAGGAAGGAACACCATGACAAATCCGAACGGACGCTTTGGTATCCACGGCGGACAGTATATACCGGAAACACTGATGAACGCCGTGATCGAACTGGAAGAAGCGTATGAGTATTATAAAAAGGACCCGGAATTTAATCGGGAACTCACAGAGCTTTTCAATGAATACGCGGGAAGACCGTCCCGGCTGTATTACGCGAAAAAGATGACAAGAGATCTGGGAGGCGCGAAAATCTATCTGAAAAGAGAAGACCTGAACCACACCGGTGCCCACAAGATCAACAACGTGTTGGGGCAGGCGCTGCTGGCCAAAAAGATGGGAAAGACCCGGTTGATCGCAGAGACCGGCGCGGGACAGCACGGCGTTGCCACAGCCACGGCGGCGGCGCTCATGGATATGGAGTGTGTGGTCTTTATGGGAAAAGAAGATACCATCCGGCAGGCGCTGAATGTCTATCGCATGCGTCTTCTGGGTGCGGAGGTCGTTCCCGTGACCAGCGGGACAGCCACGTTAAAAGACGCCGTATCGGAGGCCATGCGGGAGTGGACTTCCCGGATTGACGACACCCACTACTGTCTGGGTTCTGTCATGGGACCGCATCCGTTCCCGACCATCGTCCGGGACTTTCAGGCAGTGATCTCCCGGGAGATCCGGGAGCAGATTCTAAAGAAAGAAGGGCGGCTGCCGGACGCGGTGCTGGCCTGTGTCGGCGGCGGGTCCAACGCCATCGGCAGTTTTTATCATTTTATCGGGGATGAGGATGTGCGGCTCATTGGCTGCGAGGCAGCGGGCCGGGGCGTCGATACCTTTGAGACGGCGGCCACCATCGCCACAGGGAGACTGGGTATTTTCCACGGCATGAAGGCCTATTTCTGTCAGGATGCATACGGGCAGATCGCACCGGTATACTCCATCTCTGCCGGTCTGGACTATCCGGGCGTCGGTCCGGAGCACGCCTATCTTCACGATATCGGCCGGGCGGAGTACGTGCCGGTGACCGATGAGGAGGCCGTGGAAGCCTTTGAATATCTGGCAAAAACGGAAGGCATCATCCCGGCCATCGAGAGCGCTCACGCTGTCGCCCACGCCATGAAGCTGGCGCCGGTCATGGATAAAGATAAGATCATCGTCATCACGCTGTCGGGCCGGGGAGATAAAGACTGCGCGGCCATCGCCCGCTACAGAGGGGAGGATATTCATGAGTAAGATAAAACAGGCATTTGAAAACGGAAAGGCATTCATCGCCTTTATCACCTGCGGGGACCCGGATCTGGCCACCACGGCGGCAGCGGTGCGCGCCGCCGTAGAAAATGGCGCCGACCTTATTGAGCTGGGCATCCCTTTCTCCGATCCCACGGCGGAAGGTCCGGTGATCCAGGGAGCGAACCTGCGCGCCCTGCAGGGAGGGGTGACCACTGACAAGGTCTTTGATCTCGTCCGGGATCTGCGCCGGAATGTGACCATCCCGCTGGTCTTTATGACGTATGCCAATGTGGTATTTTCTTATGGGGCGGAAAAATTCATCGGAACTTGCCGGGAGGTCGGCATAGACGGGCTGATCCTGCCGGATGTGCCCTATGAAGAAAAAGAAGAGTTCCTTCCGCTCTGCCGCCGGTACGGCGTAGATCTGATCTCGCTGATTGCTCCGACCTCGGAGAATCGCATCGCCATGATTGCGAGGGAGGCAGAAGGATTTATCTATCTCGTATCGAGCCTGGGAGTTACCGGCGTGCGAAGTGAGATCACCACCGACCTTCCGTCCATCGTGAAAGTAATCCGGGAAAACACAGATGTGCCCGTCGCCATCGGCTTCGGCATCTCCACGCCGGAACAGGCGCGGCAGATGTCGGCCACTGCCGACGGCGTCATCGTGGGCTCTGCCATCGTCCGTCAGCTGGAACAGTACGGCAAAGACGCCCCGGCCCATGTGGGCGAATATGTGCGTTCCATGAAAGAGGCGATGCAAAACGTGTGAGGATATTCACACGATTGGCACCGCCCCCGGATGCTCCATTTTGCGGTAGATGGAAGGAGTGCAGCCTTTACAGTGTTTAAACTGGCGGATGAAATAGCTCATATTGTCAAAGCCGGTGTCCATGGCGATTTCCGTGATGGGAGCGTCGGTCGTAAGCAGCAGGGCGGCCGCCTGATTGATACGGTATTCATTTAAGTAGGAAAACGGTGTTTTTCCTACTTTTTGTTTGAAAAACCGACAAAAATAATTTTTATTCATATGCAGGCTGGAAGACAGTTGTTCCAGGGTGATCCGCTCCTGATAATGCGTCTTTATATATGCAAAGACCGGGCGGAGAGAGTACTCTTCGGAAGACTTCCAGCGGGCAGCGTCGCCGGAAGGCACGAAGGACTGTTCGGAAAACAGGATCTCCAGAATCTGCAGCAGGATGATCTTAATGGAAAGGGGAGCGGGAACAGCGGGGTCAGTACTGTGATACAGCTGTTCCGCCCGGGCGATCAGCTCTCCGATTCTGGCGGAGATCTCCGGTGCAAAAGAGTCTCCCGAAGGAAACAGGAGCTTGCCGGAGAAGAGAGGTTCCAGATAGCGGTTCTGGCAGACGTCATACTGGGCGAAGCTGAGCAGTTCCAGTCCGAAAACCAGCGCGTAATGATGGGAGACGTCACTGTTGCCGAACAGGGCGTGGGCTGTCCCCGGATTGATGAAACAGATCTGACCGGCGGACAGAAGCTTTGTGTCGGTTTCCGTGCGCAGCGTGATGCTTCCCTTTGTCACATACAGAAATTCCGCCTCATCATGCCAGTGATAAGGGGCAAAATACTGACCACAGGTGTCATGCTGGGAGAACGCCTGAAAAGGAAACTGCGGCGTTCCATGTTTGGCTTCTTTTTGGAGGTGAATTTTGTTCATGTTTTTCTGCACTTTCTTCTTAACGATAGAATTATAAGTGAATATTGTACATGTTTAGAATAACATATTGCAAGAAAGAATCAAAGAGATTTTTTATACTGAATCTACACGACAGGTTCATGATGACCGGTCACATAAGGAAACGGAGCGGGTGCTGCAAAACATTTGAAAATAAAGAGAAACGGCATCCGGCGCAGTGCATAATAAATAGGAGGAAAAAAA
>DXEQ01000007.1 GCA_019114885.1 Candidatus Anaerobutyricum stercoripullorum | reverse complement strand
GAATGAAGTTTTACTGGACTAAGAATCAAAATCCAGACTCGTATAACGTATATAGAAAGGATCATCATTCATCTGAAAAGCGGTCCGCTGATGAGATATGCCAGCAGGAAGTCAAAAATGCGGTCTGTTTTACACTGCAGACAAAGGGAGCTTTAGCAAAGGAGGCATTGATGAAAGAAACGATTTATACAATGGGATATGCAAGAAGCGGCGCGGCATTAACTGCGGCGGTGGAAAGGGGAATAAAATATGGCCGCAAGACCGGTGAAATTGTGCAGGATTCCGAAAAGAAATTTACTTTAGCGACTGATAGTTGTGTTGAGTAGAGAAAAAGGTATGATAGAAGACCGAAGAGAAAAGGGAATCGGTCAGACAGGGCCGCGGACGGCGCAGACGCAGCGTCTGCTGTTTGGGAAAGGAGCGTATGATGAAGGTAGTAATTGTTGGCGGTGTTGCAGGCGGCGCCTCCGCCGCCGCAAGGTTAAGACGGCTGGATGAAAATGCAGAGATTGTTGTTTTTGAGCGTACAGGTTTTATTTCTTATGCGAACTGCGGTCTGCCATATTTTATCGGCGGCGTAATTACGGATAAAGAGGAACTGACCCTGCAGACGCCGGAAAGCTTCTGGGACAGATTCCGCGTGGATATGCGGGTTCGCCATGAGGTTACGGCGATTCATCCGGACAGAAAAACGGTATGTGTTCATGGGCTCGATACGGGAAAGACTTATGAAGAGAGCTATGACAAACTGATTCTGTCTCCCGGCGCCAGACCGGTGCGGCCGGACATCCCCGGGGCAGACGGCGGAAAAGTGTTTACGCTGCGCACGGTTGAGGACACCCTGCAGATTCATGAACAGATCAAAATTCAAAAGCCGGAAAAGATTGCGGTCATCGGCGGCGGGTTTATCGGAATCGAGGCGGCGGAAAATCTTGCACGCCTGGGCATAGATGTTACGGTTATTCAGAGGTCAAACCATCTGCTGCCGACTTTTGATTTTGATATGGCCTGTATGCTGCATGCGGAAATGAAAAATCATGGCGTTCATCTGCTTTTGAATACCCAGGTTTCGGAGATCAAAGAACAGGGCGGCAGGCTGTCTCTTAAGATTGCGGAAGGCTGTGAACTGACGGTGGATATGGTTTTGTATGCAATCGGAGTGGTGCCGGATACGGCGCTTGCAGAGAGCGCAGGACTGGAACTTGGCGTGAAAGGCAGTATTGCAGTTAATGATCGGATGGAAACCTCTGTGCCCGATATTTATGCTGTTGGCGATGCGGTTCAGGTGAAGCATTTTGTGACGGAAAACGAAGCGGTGATCTCTCTTGCAGGGCCTGCAAACAGGCAGGGGCGGATTGCTGCGGACAATATATGCGGAGGCAGTTCCGTCTATCAGGGTTCCCAGGGGTCGTCGGTGATTAAAGTCTTTGATATGACGGCGGCTTCTACCGGTATCAATGAGACGGCGGCCCGGCGTGCCGGTATCGAGTATGAACGGGTCGTCCTGTCGCCGGCTTCCCATGCGGCGTACTATCCCGGGGCAGGAATGATGACGATGAAGGTACTCTATGAAAAGGAAACGCTCAGGCTCCTCGGGGCGCAGATTGCAGGCTATGAGGGAGTGGATAAGAGGATCGATGTGCTTGCCACGGCAATCCGTGCGGGAATGAAGGCGACAGACCTGGCTGGTCTTGATCTCGCCTATGCGCCGCCCTATTCTTCTGCGAAGGATCCGGTGAATATGGCGGGATTTATGATTGAAAATATCGTGAAGGGAAGGGTAAAGCAGTTTCACTGGGATGAGGTTGACGAACTTCCCCGGGACGGCAGCGTAACGCTTCTGGACACAAGAACGCCGATGGAATACCGCATGGGAAAGGCGGAGGGATTCAGCAATCTTCCCGTGGACGATCTGCGGGAAAGGATCTCGGAGATCCCGAAAGATAAGCCGCTGTACGTTATGTGCCAAAGCGGCTACCGCAGCTATGTTTCCTGCCGTATTCTCTCCCAGCATGGTTATGACTGCTATCATTTGTCGGGCGGTTATGGATTTTACGAGATCGTTAAGAATGGAAAAGAACAGGTGAAAAGGGCATACCCCTGCGGTATGAAAAAATAAAATTCCGTCTGTCAGAGAGAGCCGCCCCATTGCTGCGGGGGGGCTCTCTCGCTGTATCAGACACCGAAGGCAGGATCGTATTGGACGATGCCGTCAAGGGGCGCGGCGTCCGGCTTCAGTTTGACTGCCATAAAATTTTCCTCCGGCACTTGAAAGGGAGGCCGGATTCCATAGAGACCTGCGGGCCGGTATCCTGTTTTCGGATAGTAATGGGGATGGCCCAGCACAATGGAATACTCATAGCCTAAGCTTCGGGCGATGCGGTGCCCTTCGCGGATCAGCGCCTGACCGATGCCCTGGTCCTGACAGGAGGGCAGGACGGAAAGGGGAGCTAGTGCCAGCGCCGTTTGTTCGCCCACGGTCACTTTTGTGAAAAGGATGTGGCCGGCAATCTTTCCGCCGCAGACTGCAACCAGTGATAACTCCGGTACAAAAGCGCTGCTTTTTCGCAGGGCGGAAACGAGCTTTGCTTCGCCTCCATCGCTGTGTTCGGCGGAGGCGAAGGCGGCCGTGACAACGTCGTGTACGGTCTCATAATCGCCGCATTCCTCCTGGCGGATCAGCAATTGTTCCATGGGTGTTCCTACCTCGATCAGATTGCCGTCCAAATCATAAAAACGAATGACCTTCTGTCCCCAGCTGTGGGTCATGAGCCGGTTGACGTATCTGACAGAAGGATACAGCGTTTCGAGTTTCCGGACAAAGGCCTCGATATCCGATTCTTCAAAATACAGTTCACAGGAATGGTTCTCCGGAATGATCTCCTTTTTGAGAAATTCTTTCCACAGCTTTTGATCCTGAAGCACAAGCCCTTCCGTCAAAATCATATTTCCCTGGTTGTCCAGAACCAGATCAAGG
>DXEQ01000006.1 GCA_019114885.1 Candidatus Anaerobutyricum stercoripullorum | reverse complement strand
ACAAACGGATTATCCGATCTGGTTTTCGGGGAACCGACGGCACAGCGCCTGGAGGGGATCGTGGACACGGTATCCATCAGTCTCAATTCTTCGGACGCGCAAAAATATGTGGATATCACCCGCAACCGCTTCGGTCTTGCCTCCTATCAGGCCATGCTGGACTTTGCGAAAGACTGCCAGAAGTACGTAAAGACCGTGGTGATGACCGTGGTGGACATTATCGGCGAAGAGGAAGTGGCGGCCTGCCAGAGAGTCTGTGACGAGCATGGGCTTACGCTTCGGGTACGCCCGTATGAGGCAAACTGATCAGACTGCGGCACATATTTTTTTGCGCAAAGCAGATACTACCTCCGTAAGGAGGTTTTTTTTATGGGAAAAAATAGTTGGAAGAAATGTAATGGCACTGCCGAAAAGAGCGCGGGCGGGAGTGATTCCGGGCGGACAGGGGAGACCTGGACCGGTACAGACGCCGCCGGTCAAAGAGAGTTGATCCAAAATGTGAGTCGCCAGATTGCCGGAGAAGAAGAAAAGCATCTCTACACGGGACAAGGAAGGGGACTGGCGGAAAATGTCGGCAAAGAAAATGCCAAAAGCCGGGCCGTCACCCGCGATTGTCCGGCCGGCCGGGGCGCTGTGGCCCACAGAGACAGAGAATTCTGAGCAAATGAAAAGAAACGGAGAGACATATGAAAGGAAATGATAAGAGAAAGATCGTGCTGGTGGGGACCGGCATGGTGGGAATGAGTTATGCCTATGCGTTGCTGAATCAGAATCTCTGCGATGAGCTGGTCCTCATTGATATCGACAAAAAGAGGGCTGGCGGGGAGGCCATGGACTTAAACCACGGCGTGGCTTTCAGCGGCGGAAACATGGAGATTTATGCAGGAGAGTACGCGGACTGCCGGGACGCGGATCTGCTTGTGCTGACGGCAGGTCTGCCGCAGAAAGAAGGGCAGTCCCGCCTGGATCTGTTAAAAGAGAACCGGAAAGTATTTCAGTCGATCCTGGAACCGATTCTTGCCAGTGGATTTCAGGGCATCTTTCTGGTGGCGACTAACCCGGTTGACATCATGGCAAGGATTGTTTATGATATCAGCGGTTTTTCGCCGGAGCGGATCGTAGGCACGGGCACCGCCCTGGATACGGCCAGACTCCGCTATCTGCTGGGAGAAGAATTCTGCATTGATCCGAGGAATATGCACGCCTACGTGATGGGCGAACACGGCGACAGCGAATTTGTTCCGTGGAGTCAGGCCATGATGGCCACGAAACCGATCTTTGATCTGTGCAGCGAGACGGAAGGCTGTCATTTTCAGAGACTGCTGGAGATCGAAGAGGAGGTGCGGATGGCCGCCTATAAGATCATCGAGGCAAAACGGGCCACTTATTATGGAATCGGCATGGCCATGGCCAGAATCACCAAGGCCATCTTCGGGGATGAGAACAGCGTGCTGACGGTCTCCGCCTTTCTGCGGGGCGAGTACGGAGAGCAGGACGTCTTCATAGGAATTCCCTGCGTGGTAAACCGCGGCGGGGTGAACCGGATCGTGGAGCTTTCCCTGAGCGCGGAAGAGAAACAGCGGCTGCACCTTTCCTGTGAGACGCTGGATCAGACCTACAGAGAACTGGGATAAAGAACAGAAGGCCCGAAAAGAAAAAGCGGGCAATTTTTTTCAATCTGTGCTATACTAAAGAACGGCCGGAGCGCTGTGCCGGTGTACAGCGCTCAAGCGGCACAACGTTGATTACAGGGACTGGAAGGAGTACATATGGATTATTTACTGGATGTGCATACACATACCGTTGCCAGCGGACATGCCTACAACAGTATCATGGAGATGGCAAAAGCGGGATTTGATAAAGGACTGAAGCTTCTCGGCATCACAGAACATGCGCCGATGATGCCGGGTAGCTGTAATAGCATGTATTTTCGGAATCTTAAGGTAGTTCCGAGATCCTTATGCGGCATAGAGGTCATGCTGGGAGTGGAACTGAACATACTGGATTTTGACGGACATGTGGATCTGGACGCGCATGCGCTGCGGCAGCTGGATATCCGGATCGCCAGCCTGCACAGTGTGTGTATCCTCCCCGGAACGAAGGAGGAGAATACGAAAGCGGTGCTTGGGGCAATCCACAATCCGATGGTTGACATCATCGGTCATCCGGACGACGGCATCTATCCACTGGATTATAAGCCGATCGTGGAGGCGGCGAAGGAGACCCACACTCTTCTGGAGATCAACAATAACTCGCTCAATCCCATGGGAGCCAGAAAGAATACCCGTGGGAATCTGATCACCATGCTGGAGCTGTGCCGGGAATACGGACAGCCGGTCATCATGAACAGCGACGCCCATGTTTTTTCTGATGTGGGACGGCGGGACTTCTCAGAAGAACTGATCCGGGAGCTTGATTTTCCGGAAGAACTGATCGTGAACCGTTCCGTGGAAACATTTAAAGAGTATCTCAATTTAAAATATCAGCAATAGGGGGAGAGCATAATGGGTAAAAATGTACATACGCCGGAGGTGGAGAAGCTTCTGAAAGGAATCCTCTGTCTGAACACGGTGGAAGAATGTTATTCGTTTTTTGAAGATCTGTGCACGATCAATGAGCTGCTTTCTCTGGGACAGAGATTTGAAGTGGCAAATATGTTGAGAGATCATCGGACTTACAATGAAGTGGCGGAGGTGACGGGAGCGTCCACAGCCACCATCAGCCGTGTGAACCGCTGCCTGAATTACGGGACAGACGGGTATGACCTGGTGATCCGGCGGTTAAAAGAAAAAGAAGAGCAGCCGAAAGACTGACAAAAAAGAACGGGCCCCACAGAATCTGTTCGGCTGTACGCGGCAGCAAATATGCCGTTTGTACAGTCCGCCGCAGACAGCGGGGCCCTTTTTGTATCAGGGGTATACCTGCCTGTGTCAGGGATATATCTATTCTGTTTTGCCGGTTTTGCCGCCCTTTTTACTTTTTTTGTCCGCGGGAGCCGACTTGGTCCGCCGACGGTCGATGATCTTCTCGATGGCCTGCTTGCGCACATAGATGTCGTAGCAGAGCCGGTAGATAAAGACGAGATCGTCCAGATACCCGGCGTCTTCCGGGGAGAGAGGAGACGAAGCAAAGGAATCCCTTGAAGCCTCCCAGTCCGCGTAGATCTGTTCTTCTATGCCGGGATGTCTCTCGCTGGTCTGCGCGAGAAGCTTGTCATAGATCTCTTTGAGCGTAAGTCCGCTTTCCTCGCTGGCCGGAAAGTATTCTGTCGTCAGAGGCTCCAGGATACTCTGGATGTCCGTGATGGACAGCATGTTTTTCAGCCGGTAGATGAGGAGCAGAAGGAACAGATGCTCTCTGGAATATTTTTTCTTCACCGAAGGGGGAAGAAGATGGTTCTTTGTATAATTATTGATCATGGTCTTTGTCATGATCTTATCATCCGGGTATCTTCTGGAATCAGCCAGATGGGTATCCATGAAGGTTGTGATCTGATCCATGTATAAGTCAATGTTGGGGATGTCTTCCGACGGGATGGCGGGCACCCGGAGCAGATCATGCAGCCAGTCTTTTGTATCTTTATTCAAAAAATCGCCTCCATTATCCTGTGATACATTTCTAAAGGGACATGTCCGCTGAGGCGGATATCCGCAGCGATATCAGGGACATGACAGCTATATTATATTGTTTTTATTACCAGATGACAAGAAGAATCAAAATATTTTTTGCCCGTGGGGAGAAAAAGACCGGGGAAAACGGCCGCGGGCAGAAAAAATGGAAAAAAAGTGACATCCTTGCCCGTCTATTGTATAATTGGAATACCGCCCGGAGCTTTCGGCGATCGTGCTGGAGGGGAAG
>DXEQ01000080.1 GCA_019114885.1 Candidatus Anaerobutyricum stercoripullorum | reverse complement strand
GAGGACCGGGACGGGATTCCCTTTACCGGGCAGTCGGGACAGGTGTTTGACCGGCTGCTTGGGGAGATTGGCATGACGAGGGAGGATGTGTATATCACCAACATCGTCAAATGTCATCCGCCGGGCAATCGGGACCCAAAACCGGAGGAACAGGAGGCGTGTATCCCCTATCTTAAATATGAGACGCTGCTTCTTAGGCCGAAGATGATCGTCTGTCTGGGAAGGGTGGCCGCGCAGCGGATCATCCGACCGGATTTCCGTATTACCAGGGAGCACGGCAGTTTCCTTCTGCGGAAGGGTGTCTGGCTCACGGCAGTCTATCATCCGTCGGCTATTCTCCGGGATGATACAAAGTATCCGGAGACAGCGGCGGATTTTCGTGCAATCAAAGAAAAACTGATGTGAAGCCAGTCTTATTTCTTTCGTTTGCTCTCGTAGTCTTTGAGGGCTGCCAGCGCTTTGCCGGACAGCGGATAGAGCATGAAAATGTTAAAGACTGTCATCAGTCCGACACCCAGGTCGCCCAGATCCCAGACCACGGAGTAGGCGGCCAGTCCGCCGATAAAGAGCATGACGAGGGCCAGAATCTTGTAAATGGTCTGTGCCGCCCAGTTATCGCCGAACAGGTATGCCACGTTGGAACGGGCATAGAACAGGATGCCGATAAACGTGGAGAAACTGAACAGCCAGATGATGACGGCGATGAAAATGACGCCGAACTCACCCAGATGGTACTGCATAGAAGTCTGCAGAAGATCCATGCCTTCCAGACCGGCGGTCAGACTTTCCGGCGTCAGCAGCATGATCATGGCGGTACAGCTGCAGATCACGATGGTGTCGATGAAAACGCCGAGGGCCTGAGAGAGGCCGACCTTCGCCGGATGGTCCGTCTCCGCGGTGGCTGCCGCGCATGGGGCGGAACCGGAACCGGCTTCATTGGAGAAGAGTCCCCTCTTTACACCGTTCATGACAACGGCTCCGAAACCGCCGGCGGCCACCTGACGCAGTCCGAAGGCTTCGGAGAAAATGCGGCTAAAGACGGATGGCAGTACCTGGATATTGACGATGATGAGAATGATCGTCATCAGCAGGTAGATACCGGCCATGATCGGAACCATGATATCCAGAACCTTGACCGTGGCGTTTTTGCGAAGGACGATGATCGCGCCCAGAACAACCAGCATCACCGTTGTGTAGATCGGCGGGATGTGGAATGCATTTTCAAAAGCGGAGGTCACGGAGTTGCTGACCACCTGACTGATGCCGAACCAGCAGATCAGGCCGGAGAGGGCAAACAGGACGGACAGCGGTACGTAACGGTGCTTTTTGCCGCTTTTTTCTTCAAAAAATCTGTGGATATAGTAGGCCGGGCCGCCCCGCCAGCCGCCGTAGAGAGGGTCTTTCTCCTTATAGAGCTGTGCAAGCGTTGCTTCAATAAATGCGGTGGACGAGCCGATGATGGCGGTGATCCACATCCAGAACACAGCGCCCGCGCCACCGGCGGAGATGGCGGCAACCACGCCCACCAGATTGCCCATGCCCACGCGGGTGGCGGTGGATACGATCAGTGTCTGCAGAACGGACAGTGCACTGTTCTTTTCATCTTTCTTACCCAGAATCGCTCCCACCATGTCGCCAAAGAGGCGGACCGGAAGCACACGGGTACGGATGGTGAAAAAGATTCCCGTGGGAATCAGAAGAATCACCAGAATGGACAGCGGAAGCGTTCCGCCGCCGGGCAGGGGGATGGAAAATAAATCTCCCCAGAGTAAATTGTATCCTGCTTCAATAATCTGTGTCATACTTTCCTCCATAAAAAATGTGTCATACTTTCTTCCATAAAAATCAGACCGTTCGATATGGGGCAGTCCCGGAGAAGAACTGCGTAATCCTGATCCATCGTCCGGTCTTTTTTTGTGTTTCACTCTTTTTGACTATGTCTCTTTAATGATAAAAAGCGCATACAAAACAAGTATATAGTTTTTTCTTACGTTTGTAAAGCCTTAACAGGAGAGAAATAAAGGGAAAAAAGGCGAAACAATGGCCTGCAGATTGCAGCGGGGACTTGCGTTTGCGGAAAATAAGAAATATAATAAAACGATACCGGGGTCAAAACGGCTTTTGATCTCGATCTTAAAAAATGTATTATTATAAAATAAATGAAAGGAATTTATACTATGTCAAATACACTTTATCTGGAATGTAATTCTGGTATCAGCGGCGATATGACGGTGGCGGCGCTTCTCGATCTGGGAGCCAACGAACAGGTGCTGATGGAAGCGCTGGACAGCATTCCTGCGGACGGATTTTCCGTGGAGGTGACCCGGGTAAAGAAGTCGGGAATTGACTGTTGTGATTTTGCGGTGCTGCTGGATGAGGAGCACGAGAATCATGATCACGACATGGAATATCTGCACGGGCATAAGGACCACCATCATGAGCATGACCACCATCATGGGGAGGACCACCACCATGAGCATGAGCACTGCCATGAGGAGGACCACCACCATGAGCATCACCACGGGAAGGACCACGGGCATCACCATCAACACTGTGAAGGTCATGAACATTCACATGAGCATGGGCATCCCCATGTTCATCAGGGCATGAAGGAGATACGGGAGATCATTACTGCCACGAAGATGACGGATCATGCCAGAGAACTGGCGCTTCACATCTTTGAGATTATTGCCGAGGCCGAGGCGAAAGCCCATGCTGTCCCGGTGGAGGAAGTACATTTTCACGAGGTGGGAGCAATCGATTCCATCGTGGATGTGGTGGCAGCGGCGGTCTGCCTGGATGATCTGCACATTTCCGAAGTGATCGTGCCAAAACTCTGCGAGGGTACGGGAACGGTGCGCTGCCAGCACGGCGTGCTGCCGGTACCGGTGCCGGCTGTGGCAAATATTGTGGCAAACAGCGGACTCTGTCTCGAGATCATGGATCTGCAGGGGGAGTTCGTGACACCGACGGGAGCGGCCATCGCGGCGGCAGTCTGCACGGACAACTGTCTGCCAAAACATTTTCAAATAAAAAGAATCGGTCTTGGCGCTGGTAAACGTACTTATGAGAGACCGAGTATCTTGCGGGCGATGCTGATCGAGCCGGGGGCGCAGGATGATGGTATGACGAAGGAAAACATTGCGCCACAGACCGGTGAAATATTACAGGGAACTGTGGACTGTGAGAACATTTCCAACCCGAAAGACGTCATCTGGAAGCTGGAAACCAATATTGACGACTGTTCCGGCGAGGTGCTTGGCTATGTGATGGAACTGCTCTTTGAGGCAGGCGCCCGGGATGTGCATTATCACCCAGTGTTTATGAAGAAGAATCGTCCGGCATGGCAGATGAATGTGATCTGCGATGAAAAAGACATCCCGCGGATGGAAGAGATCATTTTCCGGGAGACGACGACCATTGGCATCCGCCGGATGCAGATGGAGCGGACGGTGCTTGCGAGAGAAAACCGGGAGGTGCGTCTGGAAAACGGCACAGTGCAGGTAAAGGTCTGCCGGTATGGAAATGTGACGAAATATTATCCCGAGTATGAGAGTGTGAAAAGGCTGAGCCGGGAGACCGGGCGCAGTTATCAGGATCTTTATCAGGAAGCGGTTTCTGTGTGCCGGAGAACCGATCATAAGTAATGAGTTTTTTACCTGAGATAAGGAATTGTAATCATAGAGTATAGTATATCAGAGAGATGACAGATAAGAAGAGGGATGGACAATATGAAGAAACAACAATGGGGCTTTCGCATTTTCTTTTATCTTTTATCGCTGGTGATCCTGGCGCTTGGCATCACACTGAACACAAAGACAGGGCTTGGCGTTTCCCCGATCATCTCAGTGTCCTACAGTGTGTCGCAGGTGCTGGGACTGAATTTTGGAAATGTGACCTTTGTGTGGTATGCAATCTTTGTGCTGGCACAGTTGGTCATCCGGGGAAAAAACCGGCGGTGGTATGATCTGCTGCAGATTCCTTTGAGCATTGTGTTCACAAGATTTTTGAATCTGTTTGACGCAGCCATTCACTGGGAGACGGATTCTTTCGCCGCCAATCTGGTTTTGCTGGCGGTGGCGATTGTTTTCACAGGAGTGGGAGCCGCCATGTCTGTCAACATGCGTCTTGTACCAAATCCAGGAGATGGCATTGTCGCCGCTGTTGCGGACTTTTTACATAGAGATATGGGTTTTGCGAAGAACCTGTTTGACCTGATCAACATTTCCATAACATTTGTGATCGGTATTGTTTCCGGACATTTCCTGGTCGGAATCGGCGTGGGAACGGTTTTTGCCGTGATCGGCGTGGGACGAGCGGTTGCGGTATTCAATCATCTGTGCAAGAGGCGCATGGATATACTGACCGGTATTTCGGATGAGAACGATAACGACATTCGTGAGGAAGTCTGCCCGGAGCAGGCGTAGAGAATGACAGGAGAGAGAAAATGAGTGAAGAAATCAAGAAGTCTGCTGGGGCAAATCCGCTGGGCGCGGAACCGGTCTCCAGCCTGATGGTACGGTTTGCCGTGCCGAGTATTGTGGCGATGCTGGTCAGCGCCCTTTATAATATCGTGGACCAGCTTTTTATCGGGCAGGCAGTGGGCACACTGGGAAATGCGGCGACGAACGTGGCCTTTCCTCTGACCACCTCCTGCGTGGCGCTGGCGCTGATGTTTGGTATCGGCGGCGCTTCCTGTTTTAACTTAAATATGGGAAGAGGAAACAGAGACCAGGCCATCTATTTTGTGGGAAATGCGCTGGTCTGTCTGGCGGGCAGCGGTCTGCTGCTCTGTATTTTGACACAGATTTTTATGGAACCGCTGCTGATCTTGTTTGGCGCGCCGGATAATGTTCTGCCATACGCAGAGACCTACGTGCGGATCACGGCGGTGGGATTTCCGTTTCTGATTCTGACTACCGGCGGCTGCCATCTGATTCGTGCCGACGGCAGCCCGCAGATGGCGATGATCTGCAACCTGACAGGAGCCATCATCAACACGATTCTGGATGCGTTGTTTACTATGGTATTCCACTGGGGGATGGCGGGAGCAGCCATTGCCACTGTCATCGGACAGGTGGTTTCCGCCATCATTGTGGTGCGGTATCTGCTGCATTTTAAGACGATGCCTCTGCTGCCGGAACATTTCCGTCTGCAGGCGGCGTATGTGAAGCGGACGGCGCAGATCGGCCTGGCGTCTTTCTTTAACCAGATCGCCATGATGATTGTGCAGGTGGTGCTGAATAATTCGCTGACCTATTACGGGGCCCGTTCCATCTACGGGGAGGCGATTCCGCTGGCTTGTGCAGGTATCGTCATCAAGGTCAATCAGGTGTTTTTCTCCATTGTGATCGGTCTGGCACAGGGCAGTCAGCCGGTGGAGAGTTTTAATTACGGGGCGGAAAAATATGACCGGGTGCGGCAGGCTTACCGTCTGGCGGCCACGGCGGGTGTCATTATCTCGGTGATTTCCTTCGCGCTGTTTCAGATATTTCCGCGGCAGATCCTGTCCCTCTTCGGCACGGGAACAGCGGAATACTTTGATTTCGGCGTGCGGTTCTTCCGCATCTATCTGTTCTTTATCTGGCTGGATGCGCTGCAGCCGATCACATCCACCTTTTTTACATCCATCGGTAAACCGGCGAAAGGTATTTTCCTGTCTCTGACCAGGCAGATCATTTTCTTTGTGCCGCTGCTTTTGATCCTGCCGTTGTTTATGGGCGTGGACGGATGTATTTATACCGGACCGATCGCAGACTTCGTGGCGGCGATGGTCACCATCGTGATGGCGTTTCTGGAGTTTCGGAAGATGCCAAAAACCGCGGTATCCCATGTCCACACGGTGTGAGATCGGGAAATTCGATTGGAATATCAACGGTGCCGCTGGAGAGGTGCCTACACGGCGTGCAGCCGGCCATTATCTGGCCAAATGATGTTTTCGGTACTGTCCCGGCGTGCAGCCGTACCATTTCCGGAAATAACGGATATAGACGCTGGATGAGGCGAAGCCGGTTTCCGCGGCAATCTGTGTGACGGGCCGGGTGGTTTCTTTTAAAAAAGCAGTGCTCCGGTGCAGCCGGTATTTGATGAGATACTGGTAGGGAGATTCGCCCACATATCTGCGGAAACAGCGGAGACATTCGGTTTTGCTGATATGGGCGGCGGCAGCGATGGACTCCACGGAAAGTTCTTCATTGTAATGGCTGTGCACAAAGGAGAGCAGTTCCCGGATGCGCAGGTAATCTCTCTCGGGCGCCTCCGCCGGAAGGGACGGAAGGATGGAGAGAAAGGCCAGCCATAAAGTGACAATGGCCGTGCTGAGCCCATATTCATAATGCGGCTTCTCTTTTTGAGAAGAAGAAAAGTAAAGACTGTCCAATATTTTTAATTTATCAAGAACAGGCTGATGGGCGGAGATGCCCGGATCGATCAGAAAATGTGTGAACCCCGGATGGTATAAAAAGAACTTCACGTCTCTTTTTTCCATGATGCTGCCGGGAAAGAAGGAGAGCATCTGTTCAGGAATGATAAAGCTGTGGTATTGGCAGTCTTCTTTTTCTGTCGTTTTATGGGGAACCATACGGTTGATGAAGAGACAGCAGCCTTCGCGGACTACGATTTCTTCATCGTAAATGCGTGTCAAAACGGCACCCTTGATGACCCGGATAAACTGCACTTCTTCGTGCCAGTGCAGCACCCGGAAGCCTTCATTGGACGGCGTGCATACCTGTTTGGCCACATCGAGAACCAGCAGAGGAAATGCTCCGCCCTGGTACGGGTTGTGAGAATAGATGGGCGACGGGACTCCTTCATGCAAAGCGTCGCTGTTTTCATGGGAAAGGGATTGTTTTTGAAGATCGGACTGTGACATAAATCTTCTCCTTTCGGGTGCTGCTGTTGTGGTGCGGCACGGACAACATGGATGGTTTTGGCTCTTTTTTGTTATATTATAGGTGTGAAAATGCTATTTTACAAGCCAAAAAAGCGGTAATATGATATCGAAGACCGGGAAAAACGGGCAAAGGTCCGGCGCCCGGCCAGGAGATATCCAAATAGATACGTGGCCTGCCCGGCCATGAACAACAAAAAGGAGAACCGCTATGATTATTGACGGAAATGCAATCGAAAAAGCAGCCATGAAAGAATTTCACAAAGGAAACCGGAAGGAAGGGCTTCGCATCCAGGAGGAATTCGCCTCCGCTTTTCGGGAAGAGTACAAGGAGAAAGACCACTGCCCCTGCAAAAAAGCGTGTCGTTATCACGGCAACTGCAAAGAATGTGTCGCCATCCACCGGGCACATCAGGAGCATGTGCCAAACTGCATGCGGCCGATGCTGAACGAAAAGATCCGCCTGCTGTCGGAGCTGACCGAGCATACGATTGCCAACGAGGTGGAAGCGCCGGAGGAGATAACGGTGCGGTGAAAATGGGGATTTGTGGAACAGACGACGGCGGGAGCGCCCATGCCGCTTCGTCCGCCGACACCCTCAGTTCGGACATCAAGAGTTTATAGTCAGGCAGGGAGGAACCGCTCATGCGCGGTTCACGGCTATCGCCGTACGGTCAGACGAAAAGCTCCGCCTTCTGTGTAAACACAGGGCGGTCGCTTTATCGTCTTTCCCGCTCCCTGCTCTTTTCATAGTCTGTGCCATGTCCTCCTTCACAGG
>DXEQ01000005.1 GCA_019114885.1 Candidatus Anaerobutyricum stercoripullorum | reverse complement strand
CCCATAAAAATCGGTGTGATCACCATATTTGCACCCATCATGACAACCGCCATCGCAGCCATGCCGCACAATAACGCCACAACCGCCATTGTTCTCGTCTTTTTATGCCGGTAGATTGAGCCGGCTGCTACGACAAGGACTCCCGTGGCGATCACGTGCATCAGAATGCCGTAAAGTCCGCTCGCTGCGCTGACGGTCAGCCCCTGGACCACCGCAGTAACGACGGTGAGGATCAGCCCCACGACCGGCCCGAAGGCAAATGTACCGATCAGAATCGGGATATCCGCCGGATCATACTCCAGAAACGGAACCATCGGCATGATCGGGAAATGAATCAGGTATACAAGCGTCACCGATATGGCGACCATCATGGCCATGGTGACCATCTTTTTGGTGCGGCTGGCTCCATCATAAGAGCTGACTCCGACCTGTGGATGTGTTTCTGCTTTGGCGCGCGCCTGATGGCGGCGCAGTTTTTCGTCTGACATGCAAATTCCTCCTCAAAAATGATTATTTTTTCGAAGAATCTGCCAGGTGTTGCCGATGCGAAGCGTTTTATTGATTTTTATCCACGGAAACGCAATTTCTGTGGAATAAAAAAAGTCCTGAAATAAAAATCTCAGGACAACAAAAAAACATATCGCATCTCTCGTTTCTTTCATCCGGACTATAACCGTTGGTATGGGATTCTGACCCATTCGGCCCGGGACCCGACGCTCTCTTCCGGCGGCAGCGCTTATAGCGCTCCCGTCTGTCGTAAAGTCCGCTGCGGCTCGTGGACTTAAGGCTCAGGCAGCCGTCTGTGACTGCTCCGTCCTGTCACCACCAGTGAGGAATTACACCTCGCCCTGAAACAGATTTTTCTGGTTTTTATCATAGCATTATTGTGTGATATCGTCAAGACCAATTCCGTCCATGGCCTTGATCAGAAAGAGTTTCTGCCCTTCTTCCAGCGGCTCCTCCACATTTTCATTGTACTGACGGATCTTGTCGATGGTCGTACCGCAGTTTTTGGCGATCATCCAGAGGGTATCGCCGTTTTTGACGATATATCCGGTCATGGACGGGATTCTGGCCAGTTCCTCCTCGTCGCATGGCAGTTCCTCCACCTCATCGATCATATCCATGGCAACCCGGTCAAATCCGGTCACGTAGATTCCCGCCACCGCGCGGATCTCCAGCTCATTGCCGTCCACCACATAGCCGCCGATCTGCTCCAGCACGCCCCGGATCTCACAGCGGTTGGACGGACTTAAGGACTGGGTCTCCACCAGATATTCAAACGGAATGACCACCTCTTTTGACTGGATCGGCGCGCCGTCATCCCCCGCGATATAGAGCACTTTCGCAAAGATGAGCCCTTCCGTGGCAATGCCCTTCTCTTCAAATTTAAAATCTTCGATCTTTACGGTTCCCTCCACGTTGAGCACCTGCAGCAGCCGGTGCGGGTCCCCCGCGGAGACAGCCCGGTGATTCACCTTTGTCTTGGCGTTGTTCTGGAAGATCAGATTCTCAAATGCCACCGGCCGGGTCTTGAGCCGGAGCCTCCGGCTGCAGGCGTACATGTCTTTGAGCACCGGCATCTGAAATTCACGGTATCCTTTAAGATCCAGCTCCAGCACCGCGTCCACTTCCACACTGCGCGGTTCTCCGTCCTCATCCGGCTTGACGACCGACTGGTGACTGCCCAGAGAGGCCGCGATACTGCCGATGAGATTTTCCCGGCTGTCGCTGCATTCCAGCTCGCTGGTAAACGGAATCTCCCAGTCGTAATACTGTACCGGCCCCTGTTCCTCCTCGCCCCGGTAGAGGATAAAGAGAAACAGCTCGCCCCGGATGGAGAGCTTTCCCTCCTGCATCCGCACATCCACATCCCGAAGCTGCATGGAATTCCACAGAATCTCCCGGATGTTAGGTTTGCCTGCCGGCAGGGATACCTCCGCCCGGATCCGCTGAATATCTTTTTTGTAGAGAACGATCTCCGTCATCGGAACGGACTCGTAGAGGCACTGTACATTTCCTCTTTTCTCCACACCCACGCTGCACTCCACAAATTTGGTCTCGGAGATATGTATATGAAAAAACAGTACGGAGCGGACGCCGCATTTTCTGGAATTGATGACGGACACGGTCAGATCTTCCAGGTCCACCATCACTCTGGCCGTATCTGTGGGCTGCGCCCCCTCCACATTCATGAACTCTTCCAGAGCGAACTCATGCTCCATGCAGGAGATCTTCTGCTCCTTCTCCGCGCTCAAATAGAGGAGCTGCACAAAAAACATACCCCGGATGCGGATGCGGTCCGTCATGATCTCCACCTCATCGATATGGACTTCCCCGCGGCTCTCCACGATTTTCTCCACATCCGGCTTCGTATCCGGCACATTCATATCCTGATCTATGGTGATCTGTACATTTTTTTCCAGCTTTAAGATTCCTGACTGTACTGTTTTCTTTTCAATCTTCATAAAACCCTCCATCAACACCGCCGCTTTGCGCCCAGGTGATACTCTTCTCATTTCTATGCATTATATGCTCCCCTGTCCGGCCTTATGCATCGATGACGCAGAACACATCCATCTGTCTGCACCGCACCACCAGATACGGGCAGGTCGGTGTCCGCGCCACCTCCTCCCCGGCGGCGGGTCCCATGAGCTGGGTGCGCAAAAACAGCGTATCCTCCGACTTCCAACATTCCTCGATCTTCACACTGCAGCCGCTGTATTCCTTCCGGCCATAACACACGACCAGGTAAATGTACATGGAGTTCCTGTAGACAAAGGTACATGCCTCCTGCTTTTTCTCCTCCAGAAGCGTCTGCAGCTGCGCCGGGAGATTGCTGTCTTTGCAGATGTCATACTCCACCTTTTCTTTCGGGCCGTTCATCTGCAGATGACGGATGCAGCCCCCTGCCGCAAGGACCGCCGCTCCCAGAAAAAGAGACAGGATGAGAAGGCAGAATACAGGGCGGGGCGGGGACCACAGCCGTCTTCTCTTAAGATATCTTCCGAAAACCGGCATATCTTTCTTACTCATGGAAGTCCTCCCGTTTTTAATGATTCTTTATGTATTCCGACTCTCTTTTATTCCAAAATCCCTCTTAGCAAATGTCCCGAAATATGGTATGATTGTTCTCAAAGTGTGAAATACAAATGTAAGGAGTGTTGTCCCATGAAGTTATCGATTCCAAAACAGGCTGCCAGTATCATAGAGACCCTCACGGCCCACGGCTATGAAGCATATGTGGTGGGCGGCTGTGTCCGGGATTCCATCCTGGGGAAGACACCTTCTGACTGGGATATCACCACCTCCGCCAGACCGGAGCAGGTGAAGGCGCTGTTTGCCCGGACCATTGACACAGGCATCAAGCACGGCACCGTCACCGTCATGATGGATAAGGTCGGCTATGAGGTGACCACGTATCGCATTGACGGAGATTATGAAGATCATCGCCGTCCCAATGACGTGACCTTCACCACCAGTCTGAAGGAAGATCTGATGCGGAGGGATTTCACCATCAACGCCATGGCATACAATGACGCTGACGGTCTCATCGACCTCTTCGGCGGCATGGATGATCTGGAGCGCGGCATCGTCCGCTGTGTGGGCGCGGCAAAAGACCGTTTTGACGAAGACGCGCTGCGCATGCTCCGGGCCGTCCGCTTCGCCGGACAGCTTCATTTTCGCATAGAGGAAGATACCCGGGAAGCAATCCGCCTCTGTCATGAGAATCTGCGGGACGTGAGCGCCGAGCGGATTCAGATGGAGCTTTTAAAGCTTCTCATCTCCGACCATCCGGAGACCTTCCGGGAGGCATATTCCACCGGACTTACCAGCGTATTTTTCCCGGAATTTGACCGGATGATGGAGACGGAGCAGAAGAATCCGCACCATTGCTATACGGTGGGCGAACACACGCTCCATGCCGTGCAGCTCATTGAACCGAACCCGGTGCTGCGGCTCACCATGCTCCTGCACGATGTGGGCAAGCCTGCCACAAAGACCACCGACGAGTACGGCATCGATCATTTTTATAACCACTACCGGGTGGGCGCGGACATGAGTAAGGATATCTTAAAGCGGCTTAAGTTCGACAATAAGACCATCCAGCTGGTCTGCCAGCTCATTTCCCATCATGATATCCGTTTCCGGGATCCGAAGAAAAACGGGCGCCGCCATGTGCGCAAGGTGATGCATTCCATCGGGGCCAATCTTTTCCCATACCTTCTCAAGGTGATGGAGGCCGACGTCCGCGCGCAGAGCGACTATTATCAGGCGCAGAAGCTCTCGATCCTGCAGGAGACCTGGGTCGCCTACGAGGAGATTCTGGCGGCAAAAGACTGTCTCACCCTGAAAGATCTGAAGATCAACGGCAATCAGTTAAAGGCCCTGGGAATCCGGGAGGGCAAGGCCATCGGCGCCATCTTAAATACGCTCCTCTCCATGGTGCTTGAACACCCGGAATTAAATGAATACCCGTACCTTAAGGAACTGGCCCTTAAGATCTACAGACAGCTTCGTCAGTAGACAGAGAGTCCTTCCCATGAGAATCCTGCAAAAATGTTCTGGCTCCGGCTTCGTGCCGGGGCTTTTCTTTTGCCGTCACGGCGCTGCTCCCTGCATTTCTTTGCATATACAAAATGTTCCGGTCATAGGATAGACCATGCTACCGGAGATCTGTCTTTTTGTCTGGAGGGATTGTTGTGAGTGATAAGTACCGTGATTTATTGGAACAGTATGATGTGAAGGTTATTTCCACCTTTCGAAGCCGGGGAACCTTTCAGTGCGAGACCGATCAGGGGCTGGCGCTGCTAAAGGAATACCACAGTTCTCTCCGCAAGCTGGCCATGGAATATGAATGGAAGGAAAAACTGGCGGAGGCCGGATTTTCTCTCACCGACCGGTATTTCCTGTCCAGGGAGGACAGTCTGGTCGTCTACGACCGCTATCACACTCCGTTTGTCCTGAAACATTATTTTTCCGGGAGGGAATGTGATCTGGGGAATCCGGCCGATGTGTACGCCGCCTGCCAGAACCTGGGCCTCATGCACCGGATCTCCTCCGGCATCCCGGAGATTCCTTTTGAGAATCCCCGCACCGAATCTCTTTCCCATCTTTTTGAACGGCGGAATCAGGAGCTCCGCACTATCCGGAGATTCATAGGAAAATCTCACAAAAAGAAGGCTTTTGAGCTGGCCTACATGAAATATTTCTCTGTCTTTTATGCCGAGGCGGAACATGCGCTGTCCACACTCCGCGCGCTGGGAGAAGACAGTCTCGCCCCTTCCTCAGGCGTCCGCCACGGCGCGTATCAGCATCATAACATCCTGATCCTTCCCGGCGGTTCCGTGGCCACCGTGGGCTTTGAATCCATCTGCTACGGCCCTTATCTCATGGATTTTTATCTGTTTCTCAGAAAAGCCATGGAGAAAAATCATTATGACTGGCGGCTTTTTGAACGGGGACTCGCCGGATACGCACAGCAGCTTCCGCTCAATGACCGCGATCTGCTCTTTCTCTATCTTCTGTTTTTGTATCCGGAAAAATTCTGGAAGGTATCCAATCAGTATTTCAACCGGAGAAAAAGCTGGATTTCTCCAAAAATGCTGGAAAAACTGGAGCGGATTCCTGCGCAGAACAAAGAACGCCAGAATTTTTTAGAGCATTTTTCCCGGTATTTGTTGAAATGAAAATTGTCTTCCTTGTATAAATATGCTAAAATGTTCGGGTACAGATACTTTTACTGGGGAGAGTGATTTTCATGGCTTACATGGCTTTATATCGAAAATGGCGCCCGAACGATTTCGACGAAGTACAGGGCCAGGACGCCATCGTCCGGACTCTGCGCAATGAGATCATCTATGACAGAATCGGTCACGCGTACCTTTTCTGCGGCACGAGGGGAACCGGCAAGACATCCATCGCGAAGCTTTTCGCAAAGGCGGTCAACTGTCAGCATCCGGTGGACGGCAACCCCTGCAACCAGTGCCCGTCCTGTCAGGCCATCAACAATCAGAGTTCTCTGGACGTCCTGGAGATCGACGCCGCCTCCAACAACGGCGTGGATCACATCCGTGAGATCCGGGAACAGGTGCAGTATTCCCCCGTGGAAGGCAAATATAAGGTATATATCATCGATGAGGTGCACATGTTATCTTCCGGCGCCTTTAACGCGCTTTTAAAGACTCTGGAGGAACCGCCGTCTTACGTCATATTTATTCTCGCCACCACAGAGAAGCACAAGATTCCGGTGACCATCCTTTCCCGGTGTCAGAAATATGATTTCCGGCGGATCTCCATCGATACCATCACCAGTCATCTGACTCACCTGATGGATAAAGAAGGGATTCCGGCAGAGGAGAAGGCACTCCGCTACATCGCGCGGGCTGCCGACGGCTCCATGCGTGACGCCTTAAGTCTCCTGGATCAGTGCATTGCATTTTATCTGAATCAGACGCTCACTTACGAGAATGTCCTCGAGGTGCTCGGCACAGTGGACACCGCCGTGTTCAGTCAGCTGCTCCGCAGTATTCTGGCACAGGATACCATCGCCGTGTTGCACACCGTGGACCGGATGATCACCGAAGGTCGGGAGCTGTCCCAGTTCCTTGCGGATTTCCTCTGGTATCTGCGTAATCTTCTGATCATCAAGGACCAGGACGGAGCGGAGGACAGTCTGGATCTGTCCGCGGAATCCATTGCCTCCCTGCGGGAGGAAGCGTCCCTGATCGAGACGAACACCCTGCTTCGCTTTATCCGGGTCTTATCCGACTTATCCGGTCAGATTCGCACCGCCACGCAGAAGCGGATTCTTCTGGAGGTGGGATTTATCCGTCTGTGTACGCCGCAGATGGAGACCGACTCCGGCAGTCTTCTGGAGCGGGTGCATATGCTGGAGCGAAGGATAGAAGGGGGTTCTGTTTCCAATATGGGAAATATACCGGCAGGCGGCGGCAAAACAGGCGGCACAGACGTTTTTGCCGGCGGATTCGCGGGCCTGTCCCCGCAGCAGATGGAGACTCTGGCGGCCATGGTACAGCGTTACGCAGCCAGCGGGACCGGTTCTGTTTCCGATGCGAAAGTCAGCCCCGGCGCAGAAGAGGCGGCCGCCAACAAGAGTGCGGAGGAGGCTCTTCGGGAACGGTTTTCTCCGGCGGAGGCGGAGGATCTTAAGTCCATTGCCGCCGGCTGGAAGAATATCGTGGCGCAGACCGGCATGCCCATGCAGAAGTTTCTGGGGGCTGCCCACATCGCCGTCTCGGAGGACAGCGGCATCATCCAGCTTGTTTTCGAGCGCGATGATATTGAGAAGAGCTACTTTGAACGCAATCACCAGCATAACCTTACCGTCCTCTCCGACCTTGTGGCCGAACAGACGGGCAAGCGGGTGAAGTTCGAGTGTTCTGTGCGCAGTCAGGAGACAGCGCAGCCGTCCAATTTTATCGATTTAAGTAAAATCCATCAGACAGTAATTTTTGAATAAATATTTATGGAGGTTTTTTATTATGGCAAGACGAGGAGGATTTCCTGGCGGAATGCCGGGGAACATGAATAATCTGATGAAACAGGCACAGAAAATGCAGAAACAGATGGCCGAGACACAGCAGGCCCTGGAAGAGAAGACCTATGAGGCTTCCGCCGGCGGCGGCGTGGTTTCCGTCACCGTTTCCGGCAAGCGGGAGATTACCGCTGTCAAGATCGCGGAGGAAGTGGTAGATCCTGACGATATCGAAATGCTGGAAGATCTGATCATGGCAGCTACCAACGAAGCGCTCCGTGCCATGGAGACTGACTCTCAGAATCAGATGGCCAAGCTCACCGGCGGTCTCGGCGGACTGGGCGGAGGTCTGGGCTTCTGATGAATTATTACGGTACTCAGGTCACCAATCTGATCGAGGAGCTGCGCCGCCTGCCGGGCATCGGCAGCAAGTCCGCGCAGCGTCTCGCATTTCACATCATCAACATGCCGGAAGAGCATGTGGAACATCTGGCTGAGGTCCTTGTCAGCGCGCGGAAAAACATCCGCTACTGCAAATGCTGCTGCACTCTCACAGACCGGGAGATCTGTCCGATCTGTGCCAGTGACAAGAGGGACCACAGCACGATCATGGTAGTGGAACACACCAAAGACCTGGCCGCCTACGAAAAGACCGGCCAGTATGACGGCGTTTATCACGTTCTGCAGGGTACCCTGGTCCCGAGTCTCGGCAAGGGCCCGGACGATATCCGCTTTAAAGAACTCATGGAGCGGCTGGAGACAACTCCTGTCAAAGAACTGATCCTCGCGACCAATTCCAGTCTGGACGGCGAAGCCACCGCCATGTATATCACAAAGAAGGTCAAGCCCATGGGCATCCGGATTACGAGAATTGCCAGCGGCGTTCCGATCGGAGGCGAGCTGGAATACATTGATGAGGTCACACTCTCTCGGGCTCTGGATGGCCGGATTGAGCTATAACTAACCTTTAATATTTCACTATTAACCAACGGTCCGCGGTTTTTGTCCACGGCCCGTGCACTGCTGATCACTCAGAGAAAAGAAAGGAAATGATACAATGAAGAGAATCGGTATGTTAACAAGCGGGGGAGACTGTCAGAGCCTGAACGCCACCATGCGGGGCGTTGTAAAAGGTATGCTGCATCTTGAGGGCAACGTAGAGTTTTACGGATTTGAAGACGGTTACAAAGGTCTGATCTACGGCAACTACAAACGTCTGACCGCCAAAGACTTCTCCGGTATCCTCACACGAGGCGGCACCATTCTGGGAACATCCAGACAGCCGTTCAAGTTAATGCGGGTTCCGGATGAGAACGGAGTGGACAAGGTAGAAGCCATGAAGGCCACCTACAAATATCTGGACCTTGACTGTCTGGTAGTACTTGGCGGTAACGGAAGCCAGAAAACAGCCAACCTGTTAAGCGAGGAAGGATTAAATGTGGTATCTCTTCCGAAGACCATCGACAACGACCTGTGGGGCACTGACATGACCTTCGGTTTCCAGAGCGCTGTTGATATCGCCACCAACGCCATCGACTGTATCCACACCACAGCCGCATCCCATGACCGTGTATTCATCGTAGAGCTGATGGGCCACAAGGTAGGCTGGGTAACTCTCCATGCCGGCATCGCAGGCGGCGCGGACGTTATCCTCATCCCTGAGATCCCATATAACTTAAATCACGTGATCGAGGCCATCAAGCGCCGTTCCGAGCAGGGCAAAGGATTCACCATCCTGGCCGTAGCTGAGGGCGCCATCTCCAAAGAGGACGCCAAGTTATCCAAGAAACAGTACAAAGAGAAACTGGCTAACCGTCAGCACTCCACTGTCGGCTACGAGCTGGCCGCACAGATTGAGGAGGCTACCGGTCAGGAAGTTCGTGTCACCATCCCTGGACATACCCAGAGAGGCGGAAGCCCGGTACCTTTCGACCGTGTCATCTCCAGCCGTCTGGGCGCTGCAGCCGCAGAACTCATCGAAAAAGAAGACTACGGTAAGATGGTCATCATGAAAGGATACGAGGTATCCTCCATCCCTCTGAAAGAGACTGCCGGCAAACTGAAATACGTTTCCCCGGACGATCAGATCGTAAAACAGGCCAAGACTCTTGGTATCTCCTTCGGAGACTGATCCGGCAAAGACAAGTTTTTCATATGCGGGTATTCTGAAAGAATTCCCGGACACAAAGAGCGGCAGGCTGCCAAGGCAGCCTGCCGCAAATCCATTATGAGGGGAGAGGATTTATAAGAATTAATCTTACGGGTCTTAGTATAAAGAAAACTTGTGACCGATATGTGTTTTAAAACTTACTAAGTTCTGACAAAATCATTTCCGAATTGTCAGGATTCCCGTCAGAAGGAATCCTGCGATCAGTCCGCCCACATGAGCCGCATTATCCACGCCGGTGGTGGTAAAGCCGTAGGATAGCGCGGAGACGATGACAAACAGCATGCCGCTCAGCCCGATCTCCTCCATGCGGTATCTCCTCTTCTGAACAATATCCTTCAAAATCAAAAACAGCAGACCGCCCATGACTCCGAAAACAGCGCCGGACGCTCCCGCCGACACGGTATACGGTTCTCTGGCGAGGGTGACAAAAAGAGAAGCTGCCGATGCGGCAAGTCCTGATCCCAGATATACCGCCAGATACCTTCCGCCTCCGATGATCCGCTCCAGTCTGGAACCGATCAGCAAAAGAATCAGCATGTTCTGCAGCAGATGCTCCGCGCCAAAATGCATAAACGTGGAAGTCAGGAGCCGATAAAACTCCCCTCTCTCAACAACAGCATCCCAGAACATCGCCCCGTGTTCCGCCATAAAGCCGGCGTCCAGAACATTCCCCATGAAGTTCAAAATAAGAAAAACCAGTACATTGACGCCGACTAAAGCGGTGTTCACCGGGCGAAACATCCGGCGCAGTTCCCTTCTGTTCCTGCTGCGTTCCATCTCCTGATATGCCGCCATAAACTGTTCCAGTCCATCTTTCAGACCGTAGAAGTCCGCTCTCTGATTCTCATATATGAGCACCCTTCCGCCGACTCTGTCGACACACCAGATATTCGGATACGGCACGATCTCCTCTATTGTATCCTCATCCGGCGCCCCCTTAAACAGCATCAGCGTGAGACGCTCCGTCTTCTTGCCAAGCCGCAGCATCACTTGCTTCTCCAGCCTCCGGATCCGTTCCTCCTGCCGGTCCACCGGCATCCGGGTCTGTCCCGGCAGCAGCTCCGGTATCACCTCAATCAATTGGATATGACTGCTTCTTTCCTTTATCCACAGCAGTCCGCCATCCGCCTCCAGTCTCCGAAAACCCCGGCCGGCCAAAAACCGCTGCAGTTCACTGATAAAATCCATGAAAACCTCCATCTGTAAAAGATATCATGGAAATGATTATAGTAGGATTTTCTGAAAAATCAATGAAAAAAACGTATCGGTCACTCTTCCACCATCTCAAACCGGTACCTGTGCTCAGCAAAGCGGAGACTGTCTCCCTCTTTCAACTCTGCCGCCGTCTCCTCCAGTCGCACACTGCCCACCCATGTTCCATTGGTAGAGTGCATGTCCCGGATAAAATAACTTCCGGGCCGTCCTCCCCTCTCTATGACGGCGTGCTCCCGGCTTACCGTCCGGTCACAGATCATCAATTGATTCAATCCCAGATCGTTCCCGATATAAAAAGGAAAATGCAAAAGAGGAATGATCTCCCCGGATTCCTCACTGACCAGCGCAGGCCGTTTTCCCCGGCGTCCCAGATCCAGCCGGACCGTCTCCTCCCCGTCTCCCGGGAGAACCGCCCCGGCAGCTTCCTGCTTCCCCGGGCAGGAAAAATCGAATTCTCCCGGCCCCTCCGTGCAGGAAAATCCGGCAGTCCCCTGCTTCCCTGCCCGGGAAAATCCAGTAGTCCCTTGCTTCTCTGCCCGGGAAAAATCGGCTGCCCCGCAATCCCGGTCGCCCCAGAATGCCCCGGATGCCGCACTTTTTGGGGCAGGGTTCTCCATCTTTTCACCTGCGGCCGCCGGTCCGGGATTATTTGCGGCAGAATCACTGGCGCGGCCGCCCCGCCTGCGCCGCAGCAGCTGCCATGCCGTCTCCCCCAACAGGATGCACAGAAAAACGCCACCCAGCCAATAACGATTATATACCGGCAGCATCCCGCGCCCCAGAAAATAAATCCCGGCTGCAGCCGTCAACACTCCTGTCAGTGCCGCCGCAATAGCCAGTACCATTCCGACTGCCCGAAACACCCCGGAAGCGGCACGGCTGCGGACGCCCGCCTGGCCATCAGACCGGGTAAAATCGCTGTCTGTCCTTCGTCCGGCATTGTAAAGTTCCGTGCCGGACGGGACAGACGCGGTCCCTTCTCCCGGAATCGAAGACCGGTCAGCCCGTCTCTTTGCCGCTCGCGAGCCGCCCGCCTGCCATCGGTTTTTCCGGGCTCCCGGGGCGTTCGTCTGTCTGCTCCTCTGAGCTCCCGGAACGTCCGTCTGTCTGCTCTCCCGGGCTCCCGGGGCGTCCGCCTGTCTGCTCCCCTGAGCTCCCGGAGCGTCCGCCTGTCTGCTTCCCCGGGCGTCCAGGGCGTCCATCTGCTGCCGGGCTCCCGGGTTCTCTCCGCCGTCCGCCTCGGCAAAAAAGCTCTCATAAGAAGTGATGCCCGGTACTTCTTCCTCCCGGTAGTCCAGGCACTCTTCGATGAGCTTCGCCGAAAAACTCCGGTTCCGGATCAGCCAGTACACATGATATACGTAGCGCACAGTCATGGAATCTCCGTAGTTAATCTCTGACAACATCCATGCAAAAAACTGCTGCATCTCCGCTCCCATATCGTGCTCTTCATCCGGACAATAGAGGAAACGGTATCGATCTTCCCCGGTCCTGTAAATACGCTCCGGCAAAATGGGAACGTGCACCGGCGAGAGCATCAATTCATCCAGTTCTTCCAACAGCCGCCGGACGGCAGTGAGGAACTCCTGACAATCCTTTCTGGAAAAATTACCGCCGGAAGCATGACCTTCTTCCGAGAGTGTTGTGAGGCTTGTGGCATCCGAGAGATCATAGAACAGCAGAGACTTCCCATCCTGTTCCCGCAGGAGCACGGGAAGAAGAGTCTCCGGCTGATTATGACGGATCGTCGGATATTCCACCGCCAGAAAATACTCATTGCTCACCGATGTCTCCACTCCGTAGACATGCAGTCCTTCTTTCTCAATCTTCATTGCAGACAAGCCCCCAATCGCAGCTGCTCCTGCCAGCAGTCAACCGGAGAGACTGCCCGGCAGGAAAAAGAAAACAGTCTTCCCATGATCTTCTCCACTCCACGAAGAGGCCAGCGAAGCGTAAGCGCCGCCTCCGCCCGGATCTGCTGTCCCTTCACGGTAACGGTACTCTGTTCCAGTCGGGTGATCAGCAGCCTCTCTCTGATCCGCCGGGTCATCCTGCTCTCCGCTTCCCCCGCCAGACTACTTCTGTCTCCGGACGCCAGAAAATAGATATCTCTTCCCAGCAGTTCATCTGTCTCATATTCCCCTGACGCCGGACTGCCGTCCGTCTTCCAGGCCGCCGCTGTTTCGGTAGCGATACGTATCGTCTCACTTTTGGCAATTGCCATATCCACAAAAAACAAAAACAAAAATACCACTCCTACCAGAATAAGTGAAACGGCGGGAACGATCGCGGCAGCTTCCACCGTCATCATTCCTTTCTGTTCTTTCAGAATCTCCTTTACCACACTGTTGCTCACATTGCCACTCATACTGCCACACCTTTCCGCACTGGTTTATGACTTCCCCTGTCTTGCCGCACAGCCGCGCCGCTTCATGACTTCCCCTGCTTTGCCGCACAGCCGCGCTGCTTCACGACTTCCCCTGTCTTGCCGCACAGCCGCGCCGCTTCATGACTTCCCCTGTTTTGCCGCACAGCGGCTGCACATCCGCATACCTTCCGCTTCTTCTTTTGGAATCGCCTTCACCGTTCTCTTAAGACCGCTGCAGGAAAGGGAAGAATGATATTTCTCTCCATACGGCGTCACATAGAGAACCGAAGGGCGTTCTCCCTCATGGATACATTTGTCACAGGCCTGATACTTCTTTCCGGACAGAATACGGTCCACACTGCTGCCGGAAATACGGCGGCAGATATGCGTGCAGGACAGGCTGGTATGATAGACACTGCCGTGTTCCGCCACATACACCACACCCTGACTGTCCGCTCCCGTCTTACCGTCCCCATGCTCCACATATCCGCAGAATACCCGCTGCATGGACTGCGCCTGTCGGGCAAAAGAATACTCTCCCACAAACGGTATCCCGATCTTGAGACGATAGCTGGCGCTGACTTTTACCGTGGCGTCCTCCTCACCCTGCGAGGAGACAGACAAACGGATACCCGCTCTGCCGCCCCGGATACAGATCTCATCCATGGACGTCTCCTCATAGACGGAATGGAACACTGCCTGCAAGCCGGCCTTCTGCAGCAGCCCATCGGCCAGTCCTCTGACTCTTTCGGAGAGGGAAGCACTGCCGGTCTGACTGGCTGACAGGCTTCCACTCCCGGTACTGCTGCTTCCAGCCTGCCGCGTCGATAGGCTTCCAGTCCCGTCCCCGGAACCGCTGCTGCCAGCCTGCCCGGCCGACGGGCTCCCGCTCCCGCCTCCGGCACCGCTGCTGCCCTGGTTATCGGCGAGACGTTCCACCGCGTACTGTGCAGCGTACACGTCCGCTGTCCGGGCAAGCGCATACTGAATTCTGGCTTCTGTGAGAAGGAGGCTGCCGAGAAGCATCAGCCCGCAGAGCACGCACAGAAATACCGGGAGCACGAGCGCCGTCTCCACGGTGACGGAGCCTGTACAGGAGGCAAAACGGAGTGCTCTCTTTCTCTTTTGCTGCCATGACTCTTTCTGCGCCTGGAGAGACCGCTTAAAAATCTTTTTTGGAATTATATTCATTAATTGAGTAACATGGCCGTTCCCCTTCTCTATGTATTTTGTCAAGAGCACTCGGTTTCACCTCCTGTCAATAACTGTTCATCCGCTCCACTTCTATGGTAAAGCCGCCGCTTCCTCCCCGGCCGACGCCCGGAAAGATGCGAAACCATCCGGCGCAGGATATCTCTGCCTCCCACCGGAAGGCAAACAGACACTCCTCCATGAGAAATCCCGGCTCTTCCAGAGCCACATTGGCCTGCATCAGATCCATCATCCGAAACAGAAGCAGTTCCCGCTTCATCCTGGCTGCCAGCAGAAGCTTGAGATAATCTTCATAACCGGCGTTCCTCTTTCCCTGCTTCACTGGTCCTTTATTCTTCAACAGGACGGCCGCATTCTGCAGGGTCAGATTCCAGGTGGAGGCATCCTTCATGATAGGTACCTTCTCCCCGGCAAACAGGGCGTGCACGTCCAGCATGGACTCCCCAAAGCTGACCGCCGCTGTCAGCAACACCTCCACCGCTTTCTTTGCCTGCGGAAAGCCCAGCAGGCCGGTGAGAGCCGCCGCGGCGCTGCCGGAGGCCGCCTTCCACTCGCTGCTGCCGGACAGATAAACGTAATTAGCCAGAAAACGCAGTCCCAGTATCCGGTTCGCCACAGCCTTGAGATTCTCCCGGTCCGACGCCTTTCCGGCGATCAGATACTCCGTCTCATATTGAAGAGCGCTCTCCCTGGCGGGGCTTCGGACATAACTTGCAAAGTTCTCCTCTGCGTAGGCCAGCAGATAAAACTCATCCACCAGCGCGCTGCTGTCCCACTTCTCCACCTGCAGACCGGAAAGCAGCTCCTTCCACTCCGACACATCCAGAAAGGACAGCGCACCGGAAAAGAAATCTGCCGCGTCCCTGTCCGCGGACCGGCTCTCCGAGGGAAGTCCCTCCACAGACAGTTCCTGATTGGACAAGGCCCCCACATCATCCGTCACGTAGAGAAGAATTCCGGACTGCGTGATCATGTCCAGCATCTCTTTGATCTCCTTCCACTGGAGACCACTCTCCCCGGCGGAAGTCTCCTCCGGATTGTCGGGATTACCCGTATCAGCAGGCAGACCGCCGGTATCTCCTGCCGCAGCCCCATCGGATCCGCCCGTCCCGGACGCGCTTCCTGAATGGCTGCCGCTGCTGTCTGCGGAATCTGCCCCGGAACCGCTTCCCGATTGGCTGCCGCTGCCGCCTGCAGAATCTGCCCCGGAACCGCTTCCTGATTGGCTGCTGCTGCCGCCTGCAGAATCTGCCCCGGAGCCGCTTTCCTGTTTTTCCTTTTCGATGGCGCCCTGCGCCTGATCCATATCCGTCCGGGCCAGCGCGCTTCCCTTCCGGGTCTCATCTGCCGTGGAGAAGAGTTCCTTCAGACTCTCGCCCGCCCTGGCGATCTCCCTGTACTTCATCCACTCGCGGATCTGATGCTTCACATACAGACCGTCTTCCTCCACCGCCGTTCTCTCTTCCGTCACGGTCAGGCTCTCCGGAGAGAAGCGGAAGAAACTCCTCTGGCCGACATACCCGTCCAGATACTCTTTGCCGTCCTCCTCCATGACAAAACGCTCTCTGGGGTCCAGAAAAAAGAGATGGTACCGGTCAAACAGAGGACGGTCATAATTGGCCAGGACATAATTGCCGGCTCCCTTCACGGCGTCCTCCGCCAGGGAGGACGTCATGAAGCTGTACATGCCTTCCAGCACACAGAGGGATACGCCGAGCATCACCAAAAACACCAGCGCCAGAAATACTGTGATCTGCCCTTCGTCCCGCCGGAGCATCACTGAATCTTTCCGGCGTTGGTCTCGATGGTGGAAAAGATCGTGGACACCACGCCCTTAATGTTGGTCTGGAAAATAATGACAAGTCCGATGAGCACGACGATGATCAGAATCACTTCCACAACGCCCATGCCAGCCTCGGATGACAGGCTCATCCGGAGACGATTTCTGAATAAGGTAAATGCATTCTGCAATACTGCCATATAAAATTCCTCCTCTCTGGCGTGTAAAGATTCCGCTCCACACTCCCTGCCGTCTGCGCGACAGGAAGTACGGCCGAATCGTCACACTAAAACCCCTGAAAACGAACGATTGCAGGGAACATGACAAGAATCATCACCATACCGAGCAGCAAAATCATGGGAAACAGAAGCTTCGTGGAAGCTTCCTCCCCCTCCGTCCTGGCCTGATCCAGCCTCTGCCGGAAGGACTCCTGTTCCATATGGCTCATGAGCATCCGTCCTTCCCTTGTCCCCTTTGTCATCACCTGGAGCAGTGTCAGAGAAAGCTTCTGATACACCGGCTCCTGAAATCTTCTTCCCCACTGCATACAGGCCTCCTGCTGGCCCTCTCCCAGTTGCAGGCGGGCGTCCATGCGCAGAATCTCCTCGAAGGCATATTTCTTCTCCTGGCCGGTCCGGGATGTATAATCCAGGCTGATCCGGTGCACTGCCGATGGAAAGGACAGCCCTGCTCCCATATAGAGCGTGAGCAGATGGACGATCAGCGGAAAATCCCGCAGCGTCTCTTTTCTGCACGCCTTCTCCCCGTTGTTCAGTTGGGACACGTTACGCAGTAATAACAAAACTACGATCGCCGTGCCCAGCAGACCGGCCGCCGTCAGAGAAATCCCCGGTTCCCGCGAGATTGCGATCTCCCCCGCCTGCGAAGGCGCGGCATAGGTCTTCTCACTGCGGGTCTTCTTCTCTTCCTGCTGCAGCCTGCGCACCGCCCGGTCAAACGGAGAGACAGTGTTCTCCCCCTTCTGCGCAGTCAGCCGGACAGTCATATCTTTCTCCCAGATATAGGGCCCATACTCGGCCCGCACCGCGATCCGGGTATCCGCCGTCTCATCTCCCGACAGAGCGGCGCTCTTCTCCCCCAGACTGCCATCCAGCCGGACCAGTCCGCCGTCCGCCGGCTCATAGGTGATCAGAAACGGCCAGCCGGACAGCGTGTCCGCAAAACACAGTTCCCGGTTCACCTGCCGCAGGGAAACATTCTCTCCCGCCATCTCTTCTTCCAGTTCGTCAAAAAATCTGTCCTTCAAGGTCCTCTCTTCCTCCTGCGACAGTTCCTGCTCGCCCAGAGTCAGAGCATACTCCCTCTCCTGCTCACCATTCTGCAGTATGACGGAGACCTCTTTCTCTCCCTCACCGAAAGAATTCCTCTCAAAAACGAGAGACGGCGGTTCCACAAAACGATAGATGGCGAGGCTTGCCAGCATCACTGCCAGCACTGCCATGCCCCAGAATACCAGCATACCTTCCTTCACCAGAAACTCCCGGACACGCAGCTGCATCTGCTGCTCCGTGTCGGCATACTGTCCTTCCATCCTCTTTCTCACACCGGCAGCCAGTGACTCTCTCACCTGCTCCGGGAGCCGCCGGATCAGAAACTCCGCCGGTCTTTTTAAGAAACGCCGGCAGGCGTCTTTATATCTCTTCATAATATCCTTAAGACAATCCGTCCCGGAGATCACAGTTCAACTGCCATGATCTTCTCCGTCCAGAAAAAACACAGAATCATCCCGGCAATAACGCCTGTCATGAGAAGATTGCCGGCCGGGATGCGGTACAGGCTGTCCACATATCCCGGATTGGCAAGCCGCAGATATAAGAGAACTCCCAGCGGCATGCACAGCATGATATTCTTCTCAAAGATGCGGCCGCTCATGCTAACCTGCAGCTCCTTTGTCACTTCCATCCTGCTTTGCAGATGCTCCATGGAATTCTTCAGGATCTCCACCACGTTGCCGCCGGTGCTCTTTGCGATATGAAGCACGATGGCAAACTCATAGATCTCCTCGATCTGCGTCTCTCTGGCATACTCCATAAACATCTGCTCCGGCGACCGGCGCAGTTCGATTCCGCGCACGATCTGCCGGAGCTGCCGCACCGTCGGATGATCCGGACGGTACAGACCGGCCAGCTCTTTCAGCGAGACCCGGCAGGCATTCTCCAGGGAGTATCCTGCCTGCAGAGAAGTCATCAGCGACTGCAGCACCTGACCAAAACCTTCCACGTGCTGTCTGTGCAGACGCCGTCTCCTGTTCTCCCTGATCAGCCGGTGTATCGGCAGCAGAAGCACCTGCAGCGGAAGCATCCAGAAGAAACTGTCATAGGCGATCACCGCCAGAATCAGAATGACTCCCTCTCCTGCCGCCGCCGACAGCAGCAGCTCCTTCCACTGTATGGTCCTGACCCGCAAGGCAATCCGCCTCCGTCTCTCACCTCGTGCCGTACTTCGCATCGTACACCTCCATCGCCTCTTCGTAGGCATGCATCTGCCCGTAATCCATCAGTCTTCCCGTCCGGGACAGTCTGCCCGCTGCCATAAGCCTCCCTTCCTTTCCTTCTTCGTCTCTGTCATAACGGAACAGGGGATGCATCTGATACTCCTGTCCGTCAAAATCCGTCAGTTCGTATATCTCCAGTATCTTTCTCTGTCCGGTGGAGAGCCGTCCCAGATGGATCAGCACATCCACGGCAGAGCCGATGAGGCCCTGCACCGCCCGCAGAGGGATGTCCATCCCCATCAGGACCATGGTCTCCAACCTCCGCAGCGCATCCCGGCATGAATTGCCGTGGATGGTGGATAAAGACCCGCTGTGTCCGGTGGAGGCGGCGTTGAGCAGCGCTCCCGCCTCCTCTCCCCTGACCTCGCCCACGATGATCCGGGTCGGCCGCATACGAAGGCTGGCCTTGATCAGGTCATTCATGGTGACCGCATGGTCCCCCTCCGTGTTGGCATTCCGCGTCTCCATCCGGACCAGATTATCCACATGGGAAAACTGCAGCTCCGCAGAATCCTCGATGGTGATGATCCTCTCTTCCGGCAGCAGGTATTCCGCCAGCGCGTTAAGAAGAGAGGACTTCCCGGAATTGGTGGCCCCGCTGATCAGGATACTGTATCTTCCCCTGACCAGACAGGACAGCACGGCGGCAAGCTCCGGCGGAAACTCTCCGCCGGCGATGAGCTTCTCCATGGTCATGCCGCCCTTTTGAAACTTCCGGATGGTGATCACCGGCCCTTCCAGGGAAACCGGCGGAAGCACCACGTGCACCCGGGAACCATCCGGCAGCCGTCCGTCCACGATGGGCTCCGACTCGTTCACCATACGGTTTAGGGGGGCGATCATCTGATCGATAAGCCGGTAGACCTCCCCCACCGAACCGAACGTCCGCTCCGTCTTCTTCAACACGCCGCTCTGCTCCACAAAAATCTTATCGGGACCGATGACCATGATCTCCGTCACCGTATCGTCCCGCAGGTACTCTTCCAGCACATCAAATCCACGTATGGAGTAAAACAGCTGCTCCCGCAGACGCTTCTTCTCCGACAGGGTGCCGTAGCAGCTGTGCCCTTCTTCCAGAATGACCCGGTCAATCTCCCGGTAGATCTCTTCGTCGGAAGGACTCGCATACCCGCCAAGTCCTGTCAGTACTCTCTCCCGCAGTTCCTGCTTACTGAATGTCTTCATGAAGCAGATCCTCCCTGTACACACTCTCACAGCTGCCGTCAAACCGGAACGCGCCCGACTCCAGTGCCTGTCTGATACGGCCGCAGGCAAGATGCCGGCGTTCGTGGCTGCGGGAATCCAGAATCACAAGATGATCAAATGTCCCTCTCAGAGGAAGTCCTGACAGAATCCCGCTGCCCAGACCCACATAAATATCTCCATAATCCCTGCACTCTTTCAGGCGGCGGAAAAACCACTGGTACTCCTCCTGTGAAAGCTCCAGAAGATCAAAATATAACTGTGGGGAATCCACAAACCACATGCCGTCCTCCTCCCGCACCGTCTCTCTCACATGCTCCGTGATCTCTTCGCTCCGGAGGCCGATGTAATAACACAGGTCGCCCATGTTCTTCTCTCCGGCCTGCGTCCCTCCCAGATCCTCCATGCCGAGATAGAGATCTCCCGGCTTCATCCGGGAAGCCGCCAGCCTGGCAAGCTGCGGATCAAATACCGGCGAATACAATCCTGTCACTGTGCCGCCGGAGGCGGCTGCAGGATTCTTCTGCAGTTCTTCTATCCTGTGAAGCAGCTCCGCCGGAGAATGATAACGGCAAAAAGCGTCTCCTCCCTCCTCTCCGGAGAGCCGGATGCATCGCTGCCGGAAGTCCCGGGTCATCCTGCCCGCCTCCTGCAGCGCCTGCACAAAAGGCTCCCCGAGAATCCAGCAGTCCGCTGGTTCCTCTGCAGCCAGCAGGGTCTCCGGCTTCGTAAAACTGTGCAGACGGAGAGCGCCCCGCCAATGTGTTTCCAGATATTTGTTCAGGCGGCGTCCGTATTCTCCCTCTTCTCCGATGATGATCGTAAACATATGCTGCTCCCTTCTTCTTTCTCCTTTTGTTACATCCACAATATAACACACTTTCTAATATTTGTCTATTGTTATTTTCCATTTTTTCTATTTTTTTACAATTTTATATTCAGTCTTTCTCTGCATACCACGGATCTCCCCTTATCTGCCGGGCTTATCCGGACCCTCACGGAACGTTTTGCATATTTTTGTCCCCGGTGCATAAGATGTACAAATCTTCACAGGGAGTCCCCATGAATCAGAATCAGATCATCCTCCTGCTTTCTGCCGCCGCGCTGCTGCTGTACCTTTTTTACACCATCAAAAAAAGACCTGCGGCGCTCCTCGCCTTTGTGGGGCGGGGCGCTGCAGGCCTGTCCTATCTTTATCTGTTCAATTATTTCTGTGCCGTCAGAGGCGTATCCACCGGGCTGGGGATGAACCTCATCACCGCGGGTCTGGCCGTCTTTCTTGGCATCCCGGGCGTCCTTCTGGCCTTTGGCGTCAATTTGCTGCGCTTTCTGTAGTCTCCGCAGGGGCGTCCTCCTGGCTGATGCCGAAAAAGTCAAGAATCTTCGCGAAGAAATCTTTGATCGTCTCCCAGATTCCTTTTGTGTCCAAATCCATCTCACTGAGCTTGTCATAGATATTGGACGCCTGTTCTTTCAACTCGTTGATATTCAGATCCAGGCTGCTGATCTTCTCCATCAGCTCGGCGATCTGCTGGCGCTGTTCCTCTGTCAGCTCGATCTGAAGCTTGCCCTCACAGTCCTCCACCACCTGGGTGATGTCGTCCACGCTGCTGATATCCGCGGCGATGACCTCTTCCTTGACGAGGGCGAGGAACTGCTCCGCCTTCTCCGGGTCATCCAGCACCGAAGCCAGCTCGCTGGTGACCACCAGCTCGTTGGTGGCCGCGTCTTTGCTCTCCTCCGTGATATTCTCACCGGTCATATCCTCATAGGCGGTCATGGCGCCCACCAGCGCCGCGGTCCCCGTGATATTAAACGGGCCCGCCACCACCACGTCGGCGTCGGCGATACCGGCGGTGGTCAGTGCATTTTCATACATCCCTTCCGTACAGTAGGTGATGTTTTTGGTCGTCACGTTGATGCCGCTGCCTTTCTCTGTCTTCTCAATGAGCACCGAGGAGAGCGCCCGGCTTCCGATGACGGAGGCGCTCAGATAATCATCCAGATATTCATGCTCATCGGCGTTGGTGATCTCCACCACCTGATACTGATCAAGATCTGCTTCCTCCACACCCAGCAGACGGAGCACCGTCTGTTTTTCTTCCCGGTTCAAATCCGCTCCCAGCGACAGATACGGCTGCTCCACGCCGTCCGCCCAGACCGGCGTCTGGCACAGCAGCAGTCCCGCCATGGCAAGGGCGGAAAATGTAATCATTCTCTTTTTCATCTCAAAAACCTCCGTTTCGTTCGTCTGATTGTATCACAAATCATTCATTTCCTCATCCGCAGGTATTTCCCCAATTTTTCGGTTCGCCCACTCCTCTCTCTTTCGCCGGATCAGCGGAGAACAGGCACAGATCAGCACGTAGACGCCGATGCAGGCGACGGAGGCCGCCATGCCCGGGACAAAACCCGGCGGCGTGTACGTAAGGCTCACCTGATGCTCTCCCGGCTCCAGATTCACGGCAAGAAAAGCATCTCCCACCTTCGTCGTCTCCGCCGGTTTTCCGTCCACAACAACGTCCCATCCCTCGTCATACGGGATGGAGAAGAAGAGCCTCTGATTCTCTCCCGCCGTCACATTTCCTGTGATATGCCGGTCCGTCATCTCCTCAATCTGAAAGGCCTGCGCCGTCACCTGATCTGCCAGACTCTCGAAGAGGGCCGGATTCATGCTGCCCGCCGACAGACGGACATAACCGTCCTCCGTCTCCCCTTTGAGTTTAAAGCGAACCGTCAGCGTACTTCCACCCGACGCCGCGCCCACGGGGATGATGTAGCTGTCCATGTCGCCCTCTTTTACAATGCTGCCATCCAGGGCGATCTCGGCATTCTCCACCTGCGTACCATCATAGAAAATGTACAGATCCTCCATGTCTTCTTCCACAGGAATGGAGAAGACCATATTATCCTCCGCGCTCTCTTCATATTCAAAATAGTATTCACCGTCGTTGGTCCGGGAGGCCGTGCATCCGCTGGTCACCGGGTCCGGAATATCGATTCCCTCAAACATATCAAAGATGCCGTACCCGTAAGCGCACAATTCATTTAAGACCCGGAACGGGTAGGCGCTCTCATGAAACCAGCCGTCAATCTCCCTGTTTATCATATAACCGATGGACAGCCCCTCCACCGGATTCTCATACACATCAAAATCACCGAAGCTGTCTTTATAGACGAAGCTGGTCTTTAACACATCCTCCGGATGATAGTAAATGTAACGCACGCCCAGAAGCAGGTTCGTTACCGGCGTGGCGCCCTCGTACAGATACTCATTTGCTCCCGTATAAAAGCCCAGAGAGTCCATGATCTTCACCGTGCTGTTGGCCGCCGTGGAACCGAACAGCCCCACAGCCCGGAAGGGATACCATGCGTTTTCATTGACCATCTTGCCGTCAGCCAGTTCGCTGCGGTAAAATGTGCCGTCGTCAAGGCTTTTTGCCGCTTCCTCTGCCGCCTCGGTGCCGGAAAAGAACTTCGGTACGCTGATCTGTCCGATATGGCCAAATCCCACCACGGCTGTGACGGCCATCTCCGCCGCTGCCGCGATACAGAATGCGGTCACATGCCATTTCTGATGCTTCTTATCAAAACTCATCACAAACAAAATGAGCCCGTAAAGCAGAAGGAGCATTCCTGCCGCGCCGTAAATCCCGTCTTCCAGCGGATTCTCAGCCCATTTTCTGCTGACAAACAACAGTCCCACCCCGAGAAGGCAGCCCAGGATCACCTGCCAGTTTCTCACGCTGTCCCGGTGCTTCATCACCTCAAACAGCATGCATAGCAGCACAAAGCCGTACAGGAAGGAAAACCGGTTTGGAATTCCGTACTGATTGTGAAAACCATGCCAGATAAAATTCAGGATATCCTCGCTGAAGCTGACGTAAAAAAATACGAGCAGCAGACCTTTTTTCAGCTTGTCGACCGGCCGGATCTCCCGGTTAAACAGGTAGAGCACCACGGCAAAAACGACAAAGACGCCAAAATACAGGTTGGCGTTGCCGTCAAAGTTGTCATGGCTCACCGGAGCGGCCAGGTCAAACTGCCGGGTGATCAGATCGGCAAATCCGGTCTGCCAGGCATGTTCCGGCAGCCCCATGGTCTTACCGGCTGCCGTCTGTTTGATTCCCATGTAGGCCGGGAGCAGCAGCACCGCCGCCATCCCGCCAGCCAGCAGGGAGTAACCGGCAAAGGCCAGGCCCCGGAAAAAGAACTGCCGCACACTCTTAAATGAATAAAACACATACCAGATCACGGCAAAAATGCAGATCATGAAGGCTATATAATAATTGCAGTACAGGGCGTAAAACAGAGCAGCCCCGTACAGTCTTCCGTCCCTCTTGTCCACAAGCCGTTCTATTCCCAGCATCACGAGGGGAAAGATCATCACCGCGTCCAGCCACATCACGTTCCAGCTGTATCCCACCATCCAGCTGTTTAAGGCGTAGGCCGCCGCGCAGGCAAACACCGTCAGATCTGTCTTCTTTGTCTTTGATAAAAAATAAACGCCTGCCGTCAGACCGGAGAGGGCGATCTTCAGCACGATCAGCAGGCTGACCGCCGTGTTCAGCTGCGTTTTATCAAACAAAAGAATAAAAAGGTTCAGCGGGCTGGACAGATAATAAGAAAACAGGGACAGAAAATTAACGCCAAGTCCCGTCCGGAAGCTGTAAAACAGACTTCCGCCTTCTTTTAATTTATCATACAGCACCGAAAAAAACGGCATGTACTGATGCAGTCCGTCAATGATCAGAAAAGACTTGCTGCCGAAGGGTCCCACCTGAAAAAAGACCATGCAAAAGAGCATCACCGCCAGCGGAAATAAAAAGGACAAAAGCAACAGGTATTTCTTTTTCAGTTCCATCGTTCACTCCTCACCTCTCCCGCAGGCGCTGACGCCGGATTCTGTCTTTTAAAATAAAAAAGCAGCGCAGGAGATCCACCCGCTTTTTCAACATAAACGCAAGACTGCCATGACTTAATTCGGTCACATTGCCGCCGTGCCGACGGTATTCGATGAGAGGCTTTTTTATGAGCCCCACCCTGCCGCACAGCTCCGCCGCCGTGCCAATCCAGTAATCATGCATATACATTTGCTCCGGTATGGGCAGAATCACCGGCAGCAGTTCTCTCCGGAAGGCCATGCAGCACCCAATATAGCTGTTTTTTAAGAAATTCTTCCAGAGACCGACGCGGCTCCCTCTCCATTCAAATAAGGTCGGATCGCCGGTCTGCTTTCCCTGCGCGTCCACGATCTCCCCGTTGTGGAGGACCGCCTTCACATCCGCCTTCTGAAATGCCCGCAGCACCTTTTCCACTTTATCCGCCTTCCAGACATCATCCTGGTCCGACAGGAAAATGATATCGCCGCCGCAGTGGGCGATGGCATTCTCAAAGTTCTTCACCACGCCTTTTGCCGGACCTTCGATGAGCCGGATTCTGGCGTCCTCTCCGGCAAGCCGGGAGAGAAGCTCCCCGGACCCGTCTGCGGCCGCATCCACGGAGACGATCACCTCATCGTCCTCCCCCAGCTGTGACAGGATGGAGGACAGCTGTTCTTCCACGTACGCACCGCCATTGTAGTAAGCCATAGCTACTGATATCTTCATAATGACCTCCCGCCATCTCTATAATATGATCTCATCTTCTTCCTTTTTCTTCCGGGCTGCCAGAATCCGTTTCCGTTCTTCTTCCGGCAGATTCTCATCTTCCAGCATCTTATCATAATTTTTTGTGCTTCTTGTTAAATTATCTC
>DXEQ01000079.1 GCA_019114885.1 Candidatus Anaerobutyricum stercoripullorum | reverse complement strand
ATTATTCTCAAAATGAGATCGCGAAGGATTTAAAGATTTCCATTACCACGGTTTCCCGCCTGTTAAGGAAGGCCAAGGAAGATAAGATCATTGAATTTGTGATCAGAGATCCCTATGTGGGATGCATTTCTCTGGAAAAGACCTTAAAGGAGACTTTCGGGTTAAAAGATGTGATCATCGCGCCGGGTATTTCCTCGGAATTGGGGGAAGAGGGATGCCTGGAAGATGAGGAGGAAGTCAAGAAGCTGGTGGCTCTCGAGGGAGCCAGGTATCTGCAGAGGATCATCAAGGAGAATGATGTCCTGGGCGTTACCTGGGGAAGCACGATCTATCAGCTGATCAATTTTCTGAATCCGGCGCAGAAGGTGAACGCCACATTTGTGACACTGCACGGCAGTATCGCATGCTTTAAAAATGAGCTGGATGTCCGGACGCTCGTCATGCGGATGGCGAAGGCTTTTTCCGGAAAGCATTACTGTCTGTTCACGGATGCGCTGATGAGCAGCAAGCAGGTAGCGGATATTATCAAACAGGAGAAAAACAACAGGACGGTTTTTCAGATGTTTGAAAATATAAATATTTCAATTAATGGAACCGGTTCTCTTTACCCTGAACTCAATTCGATCCTGTCGAAGCCGGAGTTCATGAGCAGAGAAGAACTGAGAAGCCTTCAGGAGCAGTCTGTTGTGGGGGATATTGCGCTTCGTTTCTTTGACAAAGAAGGAAAGGAGTGCCAGACGGAGCTTTCTGACAGGATTATTTCCATCGGCTTTGAACAGTTTAAAAAAATAGACACGAAGATCACGATCGCGTCGGGGGTTTGTAAAGCGCATACGATTCTGAGTGCCTTGATGGGGAAATTAATTGATGTGTTGATCATTGACTATCAGCTGGGGATGGAGATATTGCGGCTCCATAACGAGCTGAACAGAAACTGAGCACCCCGGTCCCGCTGTCTGCGGGCGCCGCGGATGACAGGCAGGTAGCAAAAGACAAAGTATAATGTATTGGGAGGAGTTGCATATGGAAGAGTATATCATGACGATTGACGAGGGTACTACCAGTGCCCGTGCCGTGATTTTTAACAAGAACAGTGAGATCGTTGCCATGTGTGCAAAGGAGTTTGCGCAGTATTACCCGCAGCCGGGATGGATTGAGCAGGATCCGAAGGAGATCTGGCTGACGACCAAGGAAGTAATGAACCGTGTGGTTAAGGAGTCCGGTATCGATCCAAAACAGATCAAGGCGGCAGGAATCACCAATCAGAGAGAGACTGTCGTTGTCTATGACAAGAATACGGGAGAGCCGGTTTATAACGCCATCGGCTGGGCGGATAGAAGAACCGCTCCGTATTGTGACGAGTTGAAGGCGCAGGGAAAAGAGAAGATGCTTGTGGATAAGACCGGTCTTATCGTGGATCCGTATTTCTCCGCTTCCGAGATCAAATGGATTCTTGATAATGTGCCGGGAGCAAGAGAAAAGGCAGAGGCAGGAGATCTGTACTTCTCCAACATTGACGGCTGGATCATGTACAAGCTGACAGAGAACGGCTGTCATCTGACCGATTATTCCAACGCGTCCCGTACCCAGCTGTTTAATATCCATACGCTGGAATGGGACGATGAACTTCTGGAACTCTTTGATATTCCGAAGTCCATGTGTCCGACCGTTCTGCCGAGCAGCGGACATTTCTGTACCATTGAGAGAAAGGACTTCTTCGGCGGCGTGGCAATCCCTATCACCGGATGTATCGGTGACCAGCAGTCCGCCACATTTGGACAGTGCTGTTTCAAACCGGGCGAGTGTAAGATGACATTCGGAACGGCCGGCTGTATGCTGATGAACATCGGTGAGAAGCCGATCCCATCAAAGAACGATCTGCTGCTGACGATCGGATGGGGATTAAACGGCAAGGTAGATTACATTTATGAAGGTACTGTTTATAACGCAGGTTCTTCCATCCAGTGGCTGAGAGATGAGATGGATCTCATCGACTCCACACCGGATTCTGAATATTATGCGGCTAAATCCACACTTCCTAGGGGTTATGTCTATGTGGTACCGGCTTTCTCAGGTCTGGGTGCTCCTTGGTATGATTCCTATGCGAGAGCGACAATCTTCGGTCTGCACCGTGGTGCGAACAAATACGATGTGATCAAGGCGACGCTGGATTCTCTGGGCTATCAGACAAGAGATATCGCCAACGCCATGGCAAAAGACGCCGGTGCTCCGATCGAGCTTCTCCGTATCGACGGAGGCGCTGCGGACAACAACATCGTAGCACAGTTCGTGGCAGATATCCTGGGCGCTGATGCAGAACGTCCGGTGAGCGTGGAGACTACGGCAGCCGGCGCCGCATATCTGGCTGGTCTGGCAGTGGGATACTGGAAGGATCAGGAAGAGATCGTACAGTGCCGTCAGATCGACCGCGTCTTCCATCCGGAGATGCCGGCAGAAGAAAGAGAAGAATTATATGCAGGATGGGTGAACTGCGTAGAGTCCCTGATGCATTGGAGTAAGAAGGCAAAACGCTAAAGGATGCATAACCCTGGAAATTGCCAGAATTTATTGAAAATGTGATAAAGAGATAAGAGGCTGGCATAAGCGATGAGAAATCTTGTTTACGCCAGCCTTTAAAATTAAGCAACTGGAGAATGTATAGTGCAGCAGAAAGGGGCGCAAATATGAAAACAGATGTTTTGATTATTGGCGGTGGAGTAGTAGGATGCGGAATTGCCCACCAGTTATGCAAATATCACTTTGATGTTATGCTGGTGGAAAAAGAAGC